>VBOZ01000030.1 GCA_005893305.1 Candidatus Eisenbacteria bacterium
CGCCCGAGGCGGAGGACCGGCTCCTCCAGATCGTCCGGGAGGACGGGCCGGACCTGATCGCGCTGGCCGGGTTCATGCGCCTGCTGAGCGCTCCGTTTCTCGGGCGCATGAGCGTCCCGATCCTCAATGTCCACCCGTCGCTTCTCCCTCGATTTCCCGGGCTGAACGCGCAGCGGAAGGCCATCGAGGCGGGGGTCAAGACGACCGGCGCCACGGTGCACTTGGTCGACGCTGGCGTGGACACGGGGCGAATCGTGCTTCAGGAGGCGGTTCCGATTTTTCCAGGCGAGACCCCGGACGAGCTGGCGGAGCGCCTGCTCCCGCTCGAGCACCGGCTGTACGTGGAGGCGATACGAAAAATCCAAGAGGAGGGGCCGTGAAGACAGCCGAGCGCGCTCTGCGCGACGTGGTGATCCCGGGCCGCGCGCCGGACTACAAAGGGAAGGTCCGCGATCTCTACGCGCTGGACGGGCTGCTCCTGATCGTCGCGACGGACAGGGTATCCGCCTATGACGTCGTGCTGGGCGAGGGGATTCCCGGAAAGGGGCGCGTCCTCACCCAGGTTTCCCGCTTCTGGTTCGAGAAGCTCCGGGAGATCGCACCGAGCCACTACGTCTCGACCGACGTGGCGCGATTCCCGCAGCCGTTCGCCGCGCACCGGAACATCCTCGACGGCCGGTCGATGCTCGTGACCCGCGCGAAGCGGTTCGACGTCGAGTGCGTGGTTCGCGGCTACCTCGCCGGGTCGGGGTGGAAGGAGTACCAGGCTTCCGGCACCGTCTGCGGCGTCAAGATTCCGCCGGGACTCAAGCTCTCCTCCCGGCTCCCGGAGCCGATCTTCACGCCGGCCACCAAAGCCTCCGAGGGGCACGACGAGAACATCGACTTCGACCGGATGGTCTCGATCGTCGGCGGCCAGACGGCCGAGCGCCTCCGCGCGTTGAGCCTCGCGATCTACAACGCGGCCGCCAAGCACGTCGAATCGTGCGGGCTCATCCTCGCCGACACCAAGTTCGAGTTCGGCGACCGGGACGGATCAATCGTGTGGATCGACGAGGCGCTCTCGCCCGATTCCTCCCGGTACTGGCCGGCCGACACCTATCGCGAAGGCGTGGCGCAGGACAGCTTCGACAAGCAGGTCATCCGCGACTATCTCGATTCGGTCGGATGGGACCACAACCCGCCGCCGCCGCAACTTCCCGAGGCGGTGGTGGAGAAGGCCGGACGCCGGTACGAGGAAGCCCTCGCGCTCATCACGGGGGCTGGCGCGGCGAGGTGACACCGATCCGGATCGGCCGGGCACTCCTCTCGGTCTCCGACAAGACCGGCCTGGTCGAGTTCGCGCACGGCCTCGCGCGGCACGGCGTCAAGATCCTCTCCACCGGCGGAACCGCCGTCGCGCTCCGGGAGGCTGGCGTCTCGGTGCGCGACGTCTCCGAAGTGACCGGCTTCCCCGAGCTCTTCGGCGGCCGCGTGAAGACGCTCCATCCCGCGATCCACGGAGGGATCCTCTATCGTCGCGGCCTCGCGTCGGACGAGGAGGATCGGCACAAGCACGGGATCGTCTCGATCGATCTGGTCGCCGTGAACCTGTATCCCTTCGAGCGGACGGTGGCCTCCGGCGACGCGTCCCACGCCGACGCGGTCGAACAGATCGACATCGGCGGCCCCGCCCTGATCCGCGCCGCGTCCAAGAACCACGACCACGTCGTGGTGCTGACCGACCCCGGCCAGTACGGCGAGATCCTGAGCGCGCTCGACCGGTTCGGCGGCGTTCCTGTCGAGACCGCGAGGAGGCTGGCGCGCCGCGCGTACGAGCGGACGTCCGCCTATGACGCGGCGATCGCGCGATACCTCGCGGAAGGGGAAGCGCCGGAGCCCGCCGGGGAATCCGCCGCCGCGGGACTGCCGGGCGTGATCGAGCGGGCGGGCGGGGCGAACGAGGATGCCGCGGGCGCGCTTCCCGCGACGATCGACCTTCGGTACCGGTTGAGCCAGCGGCTTCGCTACGGCGAGAACCCCGGGCAGGAAGGAGCGCTCTACGCTCCGGCGGGGGGCGGCGCCGTCGAAGCCCTCACGCAGCTCCGCGGAAAGACGCTCTCGTACAACAACCTCCTGGACGTCGAGGCGGCCCTCGGGCTCCTCCACGAGTTTTCCGATCCGGCCGTGGTCGTCGTCAAGCATCGGAACCCTTCGGGCGCCGCGGTCGCGCGGTCCGCGGCCGAAGGGGTCGCGCTGGCGAGGGACGGGGATCCGCTCTCCGCGTTCGGCGGGATCCTCGGCCTGAACCGGCCGCTCGACGCGGCCGCGCTCGAGGCGATCGGGAACTTCTTCTTCGAGGTGGTGCTCGCTCCCTCGATCACGGCGCCGGAGGAGAAGCTCGCCCTGCTCCGGAAGAATCTCGTGCTCCTCGAGGTGCCCGACCTCCTGCGCCGGGCGCGGATGGGCTTTGGCGCCCGCACGATGCTTGGAGGCCTCCTGGCCGAGACGGATCCGGGCGCGCCCCGCTTCTCCGAGTGGAAGCCGGTGACCAAGGCGGCGCCGACGAAGGAGCAGCTCGCCGATCTTCAGTTCGGTTGGCGCGTCGCGCGGCACACGATCTCGAACGCGATCGTGATCTCGCGGGGTGGCCGGACGCTGGGGATCGGCGCGGGGCAGTCCTCCCGCGTCGATGCGGTGCGGCTCGCGCTTTCAAAGGCGGAACGCTCCGGGCACGACGTGCGCGGCGCGGCGCTCTGCTCGGACGCCTTCTTCCCGTTCGGCGACTCGGTTGAGATCGCGGCCAAGGCCGGGATCGCCGCGATCGCACATCCGGGCGGCTCCGTCCGGGACGCCGAGTCGATTACCGCGGCCGATAAGGCGGGCATCGCGATGATGCACACCGGGGAGAGGTGCTTCCTCCATTGAGCCACCAGCGGCTTCTCATTCTGGATTTCGGGTCGCAGTACACGCAGCTGATCGCGCGCCGGACGCGCGAGCTGGGCGTCTTCGCCGAGATCCACGCGCCGACGATCTCTTCAGCCGAGTTGGAGGCGCTCGACCCGAAGGGCATCGTCCTCTCGGGCGGACCCGCGAGCGTGCTCGAGCCGGGCGCGCCGGGAATTCCGCCCGCGGTGCTCGATCGCGGGGCGCCGGTCCTGGGCGTCTGCTACGGCATGCAGCTCCTTGCCAAGGAGCTGGGCGGGCAGGTTCGTCCGAGCGACCGCCGGGAGTACGGCAAGGCGACCTTGACGGTCACGCGCGCCGGGACGCTTCTGGCGGGGCTCCCCAAGGAGAGCCGCGTCTGGGCAAGCCACGGCGACTTCGTCGAGGCTCTGCCGCCCGGATTCACGCTCCTCGGCACGAGCGGGGAAGGCCTCCTCGCCGCGGCCGAGGATCCAAAGCGGAAGATCTACGCCGTGCAATTTCATCCCGAGGTCGCGCACACCGAGCACGGCACGCGGATCTACAAGAACTTCCTCTTCGACATCTGCGGCTTCGCCGGGGACTGGACCATGGGGCAAGTCCTGGAAGAGCAGACCGCGCGGATCCGGGCGCAGGTGGGAACGCGGCGGGTGATCTGCGGTCTGAGCGGAGGGGTGGACTCCTCGGTCGTTGCGGCGCTCCTCCACCGTGCGGTCCCGGGGCAGGCGCGGTCGGTCTTCGTCGACCACGGCCTGCTTCGCCGAGGCGAGGCGGCCCAGGTGGCGGAGTCGATGCGCGAGGTCATCGGGAACGAGCTCGTCACGGTCGACGCGAAGAGACGATTCCTCGGGGAGCTGAGGGGAATCGAGGACCCCGAGGAGAAGCGGAAGACGATCGGCCGGGTGTTCATCGAGGTATTCGAGGAGGCGGCGAAGGAGATGGGCGGCGCCCAGCTCCTGGCCCAGGGCACCCTCTACCCGGACGTTATCGAGAGCACGTCCACGCGGGGGCCTTCGGCCAAGATCAAGTCGCACCACAACGTGGGCGGGCTCCCGGAGCGCATGAATTTGGAACTGGTGGAGCCCCTGCGGGAGTTATTCAAGGACGAGGTGCGAAGCCTGGGCGGCCTTCTGGGGCTCTCCAAGGGGGTCCTTGGACGCCATCCCTTCCCCGGTCCCGGGCTCGCCGTGAGAATATTGGGCCCGATCACCGAGGAAGCGGTGGAGACCTTGGCCCTCGCGGACGATATCTTCCTGACCGAGCTGCGGCAGGCGGGGCTCTACGACCAGGTCTGGCAGGCGTTCGCGGTGCTCCTCCCGGTGCGCACGGTGGGGGTGATGGGCGACGGCCGGACCTACGACCAGGTGGTCGCGCTCCGCGCCGTCACGTCGAGCGATGGAATGACGGCCGATTGGGCGAGGCTGCCGGAAGCGTTCCTGGCGCGCGTGTCGTCGCGCATCGGGAACGAGGTCAAAGGCGTCAGTCGCGTCGTGTACGATATCAGCACGAAGCCTCCCGCCACGATCGAGTGGGAGTGAGGGTCACGGTTTGAGAATGCCGTCCGGACACGGGAGGAAAACCTTGGGCTACCACCGATTCGGCAGCCGGGCGGCGATCGTCACGCTCGCCCTGATCTTGTCCCTCGCATCGCTCCTCGCCTCGCCTCGCGGGGCGCGCGCCGCGGCTCCGTCCCCCAAGCTCTACGAGCGAATGGCCCCGGCCGAGCGCCTTGCGACACTGAAGCACGTCCAGACGACCCTCGACAGCCTGCGCCGCGGGGGAGTCGACCGCATCTATCCCCAGTTCGCGCTCGACATGGCTAAGTACCCGCGTGAGGGCGTGGCGCACCGGAACATCCTCGTCGTCCTCTGCAAATTCCCAGCGGAGGGGGGCGCGCCGGCGGCGGGGCCGTCGAAGATAACCACGCCGTACTACGTCTACCGGCATTTCTTCAGCGACGATCCCAACGACGGGATCATCAGCCTCCGCGAGTACTACCGGACCAACTCACGCGGGAAGCTGATCATCTCGGGCCAGGTCACGCCGCAATGGGTCGACATGCCGCATTCGTACGATTACTACGCGAACGGTTACGCGGGGCTGGACTTCGGCGGATATCCCAACTCTTCCCAGAAGTTGGCCGAGGACGCGATGTCCGCGGCCGCGCTGATGTTCGGCGGCGACCTTCGGTACTTCGACAACGATGGTCCCGATGGGATTCCCTCGAGCGGCGATGACGACGGCTACATCGACGCGGTGAGCGTGATCGTTCCGGGGCAGGGCGCGGAGACGAGCGCGAGCTGCGCCAGCGGCCCGGTCGGCTGCAATCGACTCTGGTCGCACGAGTCAGGAATCGCGGTCTATTCGAACTGCCCGGGTCCGAACGGGGGCCCGGGGTGCCTTCCCGGCTTCGTGACCGGGAAGGTGCGCGGATTCCTCTACTCGCTCGTGAGCGAGTACAACGACTCCCCGGGCGACGGAGGGTGCGGCACATGGTTCCACGAGTTCAGCCACACGCTCGGCCTTCCCGATCTCTATGACACGGTCGGAGGGAACGGACTCGGCTTCTACTCCCTGATGGCCCTCGGGAATTACCTTCCGTATGACTCCGACCCGAATACCGCCGGAGGTCCGCTCGGCTCCAACCCCGGAAACCTGGACGCGTGGTGCCGGCAGTTCCTGGGATTCGACGACCCGGTGCCGATCAAAGCCGCCGGTCGCTACGAGCTGCCGCCCGTCTCGCGGCAGGGCGGGTCGCGCCGCATCTGGTCGAACGGCGACGGTGGAACCGAGTATTACCTGGTCGAGAATCGTCTCCGCGAAGGCTCGGATCGATTCCTGCCGGGCCAGGGGATGCTCGTCTATCACGTCGACGATACCCAGATCGACAACCTGAACGGCTACCCGGGCTACCGGGTGGCGGTGGTTCAGGCCGACAGCGTGAACCCGCTCCAGCTCGAGAACGGCGGCAACTATGGGGACCCGGCCGACTTCTTCCCGGGAACGCTCCTGAAGCGAAGCATGACCGAGGCGACGCAGCCCAACTCGCGGTCGTGGAGCGGCGCGGACACCGGGATCCGAATCTGGAACATCGCGGGGGTGCAGGACGGCGCCGACACCGCGTCGTTCGACCTTCGGGTCTCGTCCCAGGCGGAGCTGCGGCTCGCGGGATACTCGATCAACGACGGGGGTGGGGACGGGTACGCCGATCCGAACGAGACCGACCTGCTCACGCTCTCGCTCAAGAACGTCGGTCTCCAATCGGGGCTGATCAACTTGGTGCTCACGACCCCCGATCCGAGCGTGACCATCACGCAGGCTTCCGTTTCCAATCAGGCGGCGATCGGGCCCGGCGGTACCGCGGCCATGGCGCAGGCGTTCTCGTACGACATCGGGAGCATCGCGACCCTCCCGCACGACATCGTCTTCACGGTGAACTGGACCGAGGGAGGTGGCGCCTCCGGATCATTCGACTTCACGGTCACCGTGGGCATGGGGTCCGGCTTGTTCGAGAACTTCGAGTCGGGTGTCGAGCCGGGGCAATTCTGGGCGGGCGTGTCGCTCCCGGGAAGCAGCACCACCGAATGGCACGCGTCCGACTCGCGCGCTCGAGGGACCTACAGCGCCAAGGTGGGGTCATCGCTTCCGCTCGGAAGCGGGACGAACGAGGCGCAGACCTACGCCGACCGGGAAGACGCGGCGCTCCTCTCGCCCGCGTTTGATCTCGCAGCGAACTCGGAGCTGGTCTTCTATTCCTACGTCGACGCCGAATCCTATGGCGGGACGGAGGCGTTCGACGGCGGCCGGGTCGAGATCTCGATCGCGGGCGGGGAATGGCTCCCGCTCGCGGTGGACGGCGGCTACGGGAACCAGATCAAGTTCGACTCGGATGCCGCGCTTCGCGGCGCCGACGTGTTCTCCGGCTCGCCTCGGGCGTGGCGGCGCGTGACGGCCAACCTCTCCGGCTACTCCGGGCCGGCGCGGGTCCGATTCCGCTTCGCCAGCGACGTCTCCAACGCTCCGTTCAACACGAGCGGCCTGCAGGCGCGATCTTACGAGGGATGGTACGTGGACGACGTGCTCGTCCAGCCTCGCGCCTCGACCGGGCCGGCGCCGCGCCGGCTGACGTTCCGCGCGGGACCGAGCCCCTATCGGATCGAGGGAGCGTCGCCCGGCGCACTGACGTTCCGATTCAGCACGCCGGACGGCCTCCCGCATCCGGAGCTCCGTCCCGAGGTCCGGATCTACGACGTCGCCGGGCGTCTCGTGCGCACGCTCGAGGCTAGCGCGAACGGCCTCGTCCCCAGCGAATTCCGCGCCTCGTGGAACGCACAGGACAGGGGAGGCGACAAATGCCGGTCCGGGGTCTATTTCGCTCAGGTGGACATCCAGGGGCATCGCGAGAGCGTCCGATTGGTGCTCCTCCGTTAGGCGGCGCGTGACGCGCGGACGAGCGGTCCTTCTCGCCGTATGCCTCGTTGCGTTGATTCCCGCCGGCCGGTGCCTCGCGGAATCGCCGTCGCCCTTGCCGAAGCCGCGGATCGGCGGCACGGAATGGCTCGCGAAGCGCCGGTCGTGGGACGCGGCGCGGCGAGAGCTCCGGGCAGCGCGGTGGGACGGGACGATCGACGAGATCGTCGCCGCGTCGGAGCGGAGCGCGCTCGCGGAGTCCGCCTACGTCGACGCGCTCGACTCCTGGGCGAAGAGCGATAACGTCGCGGCGCGGCGCTCGGCCGACGCGTCGATCGCCCTCAACGCCCCGCTGCGTCACGGCGCGCTCGATCTGATCGAGCACGGCCGCTCCGACGCGGCCATACGCCTCCTGGAAGGGCCTCTGCGGCGGGACCAATCGTTGTTTCCGATCCGGGCGCGCGCCGTGGGGCTCCACGTCGCCAGGGATTCCGGCCTGGCTCTCCTGGGTTGGCCCCCCGACCGCCGCCAGGGCCGCGACCGGCTGATCCGCTGGGATTTCCTCGGAAGGGCGCGGGGGGATGAGGTCGACGCCGCGCACGTCGTGGCGGCCGAGCTCGCCGACTCCGTTACGAATCCGCGCGCGCGGCGGGCCGCGCTCTGGACGCTATTGAGTCAGCCGCGACCCTCGCTCCGCTCCTTCGCGCGAGTCCGGCTCGCCAGATCGCTCGTGGCTCACGGCGAGCCCCGCCTCGCGGCGCAGCTCCTGAGCCAGGCCTACGGCATCGGCGACGACGAGAAGGTGCTGCTCGTGAACTTGAAGGCGGATCTCGCGGGCGCCATGCGCGACACCCTGTGGGGCGCTGTCCAGATGGTGAACGCCGCGCGGGACCCCGAGATCGCGACGGCCGCCCGATACGCGATCGTCAAGCGCGCCGCCGATTGGGTTCGTACCCGGATCGACTCGCTCGACGAATCGATGTGGATGGATCTGGTCCGGATGCTGGGGGACGTGGGCGAGGCCGAGACCGCGCTCTCGCTCTTCAAGCGGCGCCACGCGCCCTCGCCCGACGCCGCGGCGGCCCTGGCCCGCTCCGAGATGGAGGCGTCTCTCCTGGCGCGGCTCAAGCGGAATCCCGACGCGGCCGCCACCTACGCGAAGCTGCTCGCGCGCGAGGACCTTCCCGCTCCCGCCCGCGCGAAGTACGCGCTCGGTCTCGCCCGCGCCCGGCGGGGGATGGGCGACTTCGAGGCGATGGACCGCAACTTCCTCCTCGCGGTGTCGCTGGATTCCATGAGCGCCGCCGGGGCCACGGCGGCCTGGGAACGGGCTCGAGAGTGGGAGGATCGAAAGACCCCGGCCGAGGCGCTCGGGATCTTCTCGTGGGCGCGCCGCTATGTCCGGGACGCGGCGACGACGCAGGCCCTGATGGCCCACGCCACGATCGCCTGCATCCGGGCAGGTCAGCCCGACTCGGCTCTCCAGTTCATCTACGACGTCTACCAGAATCCGGCGCACTACTGGCGCGCCCGCATCGCGTTCGCGAAGGGGGACACCGCGCTGGCGCTGGCGCAGCTCCAGAAGGTGACCCTGGACGATCCATGGTCGTACGAGGGTGTCCGCGCGGCGGAGGAGCTGAAGCGGCGGGAAATCGATCCGGCAGGAGCCGCGGACCCCAAGGCGCGCCGAGGCCAGAAACAGGGCCGCACGAGGGAGGCGAGCCGCGCCCGCGTCCGGACGCCGCGGTTCGACCCGGAGCTTCCGATCGCGATCCGCCTCCTGGGCGCCGTGGGCGCCACGGACCTCATGGTCGACGAGCTTCGGGATCGCGCGCAGCGCGAGGACGATCCGATGGCGCGCTCGTGCACCGACGCCCTCGAGGAGATCGGGATTTTTCGGGTGGGACGTTCCGACGGCGCGCCCCCCCAGCGCCTCGAGTATCCGCCGGCCTATCCGGTCGCGGTGCTCGGCTCGGCGAAGCGGGATAGCCTGAGCGCGGCCCTCCTCTGGGCGATCATGCGCCAGGAGAGCGCCTACCAGCGCGCCGCGCGCTCGAAGGCCGGCGCCTGGGGCCTGCTGCAGCTCCTGCCGTCGACCGCCTCGCGCCTGAACGGCTCGCCGGTCACCGAGACGGCGCTCACGGACCCCGACTTGAACGTCCGCCTCGGGGCGAGGTACCTTCGCGGATTGATCGCGGAGTTTGGGGACCCACGCGCGGCGATGGCGGCCTACAATGCGGGCGAGGAGGCGGTGCGGCGCTGGCTCCGCGACCGCCCCGTGGTGGACGATCTGTGGGTGGAGCTCATCCCGTACCGGGAGACTCGCGACTACGTGAAGCAGGTCTATACCATCTGGCGCCGCTACGAAGCGCTCTACGGCGTTCCCTCGGCGGACCAGCTCTAGGCCGACCGGGTGCACTTACTTTCGGAGATCAAGAGGAAGTCGATCCACCTGGCTTCCCTCGCCATCCCCATCGGCTACTACCTCACGCCGGACTCCTGGATGCGCATCGGGGAGCGGGGCCTGCTCGCGCTGGTCATCGTGTCGCTCGCGATCGAGGTGTTCCGGCTGAATCACCCGCGGACGCGCCACGTCTTCCGCCACTTCTTCGGGGAGCTGCTCCGGAATCACGAAGAGGCATCGCTGCTCGGCTCCACATATCTCCTGATCGCCTGCCTCCTCACGATCCACCTCTTCCCGAAGCCGGTCGCGGTCCTCGCGCTCATGTTCCTGATCCTGGGCGATACGGTGGCGGCGATCGTGGGCAAGTGGATTGGCCGGGTGCGCCTCATCGGTGGGAAAACGCTCGAGGGCAGCATCGCCTGCTTCCTCGTCTGCTTCGGGCTCACCCTCCTCATGCCCGGCGTGCCCCCGATGGTGGGTCTGGTGGGAGCGCTGACAGCCACCCTCTTCGAGCTCCTCCCCATCCCCCTCGACGACAACTTCCGGATTCCGCTTTCGGCGGGCTTCGCCATGGAGCTTCTACTTAGATAGGTCGTTTCCCGCTTGACACCCCCGGCCGGGGGCCCCTACCATTTTGCCCGAACGCACGTCAGACAAATCCGGAGGCATGTGCCTAAGTCCACGAAATACAATCACTTAAAGGGACCATCCTGAGTGATCAACCCCGGCGGCCGGAGGCCCCTGGGGTTTCGCTGTATCAGGCTCTAAGCGTCTGGGAAGGCTCCTCGAACCCCCCCTCGGGACCCGCCGAGCGGATCCCCTGCATCTAAAGGTGGCATGGTCGTCAACCTGATCGCCCGACTCTTCGGAAGCAAGCACGAGCGCGACATCAAGCGGATGTGGCCGCTCGTGGAGGCCATTTCGGCCGAGTTCGAGAAGCTCCAAGCCCTCTCGGACGAGGCCCTGGCGGGGAAGACCGTCGAATTTCGCGCCCGCCTCGAAGCGGGCGAGACGCTCGAGGATCTTCTCCCCGAGGCGTTCGCGGTGGTCAAGGAAGTCTGCCGGCGGCTCTGCGGGAAGACCTGGGACGTCGTCGGGCAGCCGATCGCGTGGGACATGGTCCCATTCGACGTCCAGCTTCTCGGCGCGATCGCGCTCCACGAGGGGAAGATCGCGGAAATGGCCACCGGCGAGGGAAAGACGCTGGTCGCGACGCTGCCGATCTACTTGAACGCGCTGACCGGGAAGGGAGTGCACCTGGTCACGGTGAACGACTACCTCGCCAAGCGCGACAGCGAATGGATGGGCGCGGTATTCACGACGCTCGGGCTCACGGTCGGGTGCATCCAGAACTCGATGGACTTCAACCAGAGGCGGGCGGCCTACGCGTGCGACATCACGTACGGCACGAACAACGAGTTCGGATTCGACTACCTGCGCGACAACATGGCCCGACACCGCGACCATCGCGTGCAGCGCGGGCACCACTACGCGATCGTCGACGAGGTCGACTCGGTCCTGATCGACGAGGCCCGCACGCCGCTCATCATCTCGGGCCCGGTGGAGCACAGCCTCCAGAAATACGACGAGATGAGGCCGGACGTCGACCGCGTCGTGCGAGCCCAGATGCAGGTCACGAACAGCATTCTCGCCGAGGCGGAGGGTCTCATCAAAGACCCCGAGAAGGAGTACGAGGCGGGAGTGAAGCTGCTCCAGACGAGGCGCGGCGCGCCCAAGAACAAGCGCCTGCTCAAACTCCTCGCCGAGGAGCCGGGGCTGAAGAGGCTCATCCAGCGAGTCGAGCTCGACTTCATCCGGGACAAGCGGCTCGGCGAGGTGGACGAGGACCTCTTCTACTCGATCGACGAGAAGAGCCATTCGGTCGACCTCTCCGAGAAGGGGAGGCTGCTCCTCTCGCAGCGGGACGCGAACCTGTTCCTTTTGCCGGACCTCGCGGTGGAGCTCGGGGAAATCGACGCGAGCGAGTCGCTCTCGCCGGCCGAGAAGGTCGCGGAAAAGAAGAAGCTGGAGCGGGTCCACGGAGAGCGGAGCGAGCGCGTCCACAACGTCCTCCAGCTCCTGAAGGCCTATTCGCTCTTCGAGAAGGACGTGGAGTACGTTGTCCAGGACGGGAAGATCCTGATCGTCGACGAGTTCACGGGCCGGCTTATGCCGGGCCGGCGCTATTCCGACGGGCTCCATCAGGCGATCGAGGCGAAGGAGAACGTGAAGGTCGAGGGTGAGACGCAGACCCTCGCGACGATCACGATCCAGAACTACTTCCGGCTCTACGAGAAGCTGGCCGGCATGACCGGAACCGCGGAGACCGAGGCGAACGAGTTCTGGCACACGTACAAGCGGGACGTCATCGTGATCCCGACGAACCAACCTGCCCGGCGCGAGGACTCCAACGACGTGATCTTCAAGACGCGTCGGGAGAAGTACAACGCTCTGGTCGACGAGATCGCCGAGCTCCACGAGGGGAAGGTCCCGGTGCTGGTCGGGACGATCAGCGTCGAGGCGTCCGAGACCTTGAGCCGGCTTCTGAAGCGGAAAGGGGTTCCCCACAGCGTCCTGAACGCGAAGTACCACGAGCAGGAGGCGGGGATCGTCGCCGGCGCCGGGCGGCGGGGCGCGGTCACGATCGCGACCAACATGGCCGGCCGCGGAACCGACATCAAGCTCGAGACCGGCGTGATCCGGTGCGACCGCGAGTGCATGGCGGGCTCGCAGAGCCGCCTGCGAAACGGGGTCTGGCAGAACGTGGCCCGCTGCAAGGAGGAGGTCACGTGCGGCCTCCACATTCTCGGGACGGAGCGGCACGAGAGCCGGCGGATCGATCGGCAGCTCCGCGGCCGAAGCGGGCGGCAAGGGGATCCCGGACACTCGCGCTTCTACCTGTCGCTCGAGGACGATCTCATGCGCCTCTTCGGGTCCGAGCGGATCGCGGGGATCATGGAGAAGCTGGGCGTCCAGGAGGGCGAGGTCATCGAGCACGGGCTGGTGACGCGGGCGATCGAGCGCGCGCAGCGGCGCGTGGAGGCGCACAACTTCGACATCCGAAAGCACCTTCTCGAATACGACGACGTGATGAACCGCCAGCGCACGGTGATCTACGCGCAGCGCCTTCGCGCCCTCGAGGAAGCGGATCTCAAGGAAACAATCTTGGAGATGATGGACGAGGTCGTGGAGGAGCGCGTCGAAACCTACCTCGGGGGCGGGGAGCGGTATGACGAGGAGGATTGGAAGCGGCTCGGGAACGATCTGAGCCAACTCCTGCTTCGGCCCGCCGTGATTCCGGGCTCGGGAGACCGCATGCCGGCCCCGGCGGTGGCCGCGGAGGCGTTCCAGGAGATCTTCCGCAAGGCGTACGACGAGAAGGAGACGGAGCTATCGCCTCCGATCCTCCGCGAGCTGGAGCGGCACGTCTTTCTCGACGTGATCGACGAGCACTGGATGGATCACCTTCGAGAGATGGATCACATGCGCGAGGGGATCGGGCTCCGCGCGTACGGCCAGCGCGATCCGCTCTTGGAGTACAAGCGGGAAGCATTCGCGATGTTCGAGGAGCTGACGCGCTCGATCCGCGAGGAGACGGTGCGGACGATCTTCCGCGCGACGCTCGTGCTGGAGCCGATGCCCGGCCGGCCGATCGCGGTGGGCGGCTCCGCCGGCCGCGAGATGTCCGGCGGGGGAGCCTCGGAGCGGCCCGACCTGGCGCCGCCGCCCCGCGTCCGCGTCCCCAGGCAGGAGACGAGGCACGCGGCGGTGACCGCCTTCGGCACGCCGGAGGCTCAAGCGGGCGCCGCGGCCCCGGCCGCTCCGCCCGCGGCGCGCCGGGCGCCGATGGTGGCGCAGGAAGAGAAAGTGGGAAGAAACGACCCCTGCCCTTGCGGCAGCGGCAAGAAATACAAGAAATGTCACGGTGCCTGAATGAGAGGGGGAACGCCTCATGGATGACAGTATTCGGGAGATGATGGTTGTGATCGTCACGCAGCTGAAGGCGTATGTCGAAGGCAACGAGGACGCGCTCCTCGAGCTGACCGAGGTGCTCGACTCCGGGCGCTTCGATGCCGAGGTCGTGAACCGGGCCTTCGAGATGATCTTCAGCGCCCTCGAGCCGTACGCGCGGGAGGACTACGTCCCGGAGGCCGTGAAGGAGCGGTCCAGCGTCCGCGTGCCCACTGGCCCGGAGCGCGCCCTGCTGCTGACGAATCCTGCATTCGGCTACCTCTTCGGCCTGCTGGAGGGCGGGAAGGTGACGCCCGAGCAGTTCGAGGAGATCCTGGTCCGCGCGAAGGAGATGGGCTCCTCCCTGGACAGCGAAACTCAGGCGAAGGAGCTTGCGACGGACGTCCTCATACGGTGGTTCGACGACGAGAACGGGGTTTCCTTCTCCCAGTCGTCCTCGGCCTGGGTGCACTGACAGCGTGAGCCCGAAACCCAAAGCGAAGAAGACAGCGGCCAAGACGAAGCCAACGGCGCCGGCGAAGCCGCCCGCGGCGAAGCCGGCCGAGCGTGCGTCCGCCGTCAGGGTGGTGCGCGGCGCGGCCGCGAAACGGAAAGGGTCCGCGGCGGGGAAAGCCGCGGCCAGAGTCGCCGCCACGAACGGCAAACCCGCCCGGAACGGCCGGAACCTCGTGATCGTCGAGTCTCCGGCCAAGGCGCGCACGATCCAGAAGTATCTGGGGGCGGGATTCGAGGTCAAGGCGTCGAACGGCCACGTGCGCGATCTTCCGAAGAGCAAGCTGGGCGTCGAGATCGAGAATGGCTTCGAGCCTTCCTACATTCTCATCAAGGGCAAGGCCAAGATCGTCAAGGATCTGAAGGCGAGCGCCCACCGGGCCTCGACCGTTTATCTCGCGCCCGATCCCGATCGCGAGGGCGAGGCGATCGCGTGGCACCTGGCCGAGACCCTGGGCAGCGACGCTTCCAAGATCCAGAGGCTCGCGTTCTACGAGATCACGAAGCGCGGGATCGAGGCGGCTCTCTTGAGCCCCCGCACCATCGACATGCAGAAGGTGCACGCCCAGCAGGCGCGGCGCGTCCTGGACCGCCTGGTCGGATACAAGGTCAGCCCCTTCCTCTGGAAGACGATCCGCTACGGGCTCTCGGCCGGCCGCGTGCAGTCCGTCGCGCTGCGGCTCATCTGCGAGCGCGAGGACGAGATCCAGAAGTTCGTGCAGAGGGAGTACTGGACGATCGACGCCGACCTCGCGAGCCCGAAAGGCGACGTCTTTCGCGCCCGCGTTCAGAAGAAGGGCGGCGAGAAGCTCGCGCTCGAGAACGAGGCGCAGGCGAAGGCGGAGGCCGCGGCGCTCGGTAAGGAGCGCTTCGTCGTTTCCAACATCCGCACCCAGGAGAAGAAGCGGAATCCGCTCCCGCCGTTCATCACGAGCACGCTCCAGCAGGAGGCGTTCCGGCGCTACAAGTACAGCGGACAGAAAACGATGGTGATCGCCCAGCAGCTCTACGAGGGGATCGACGTCGGATCAGAAGGGTCGACGGGATTGATCACCTACATGCGTACCGACTCGACCCGCGTCTCGCCGGACGCGCTCGCCGAGGTGCGCGACTTCATCCGGTCGCAGTTCGGGGACGCCTATCTCCCGGCCGAGCCCCGGCAGTACCGCTCGAGGGAGACATCACAGGATGCCCACGAATCGGTGCGGCCGACGTCCGTCCTGCGCACGCCGGCCTCGGTGAAGAGCCATCTGGACCATGACCAGTATCGGATCTACGAGCTGATCTGGCAGCGCTTCGCCGCCTCGCAGATGAACCCGGCCCTGGTCCTCACGACGACCGCCGAGATCACCGCGGGTTCCTATCTCCTGCGCGCGTCGGGGAGCCGCGTGCTCTTTGACGGCTTCGCGCGGGCCTATTCGACGACCCTGATCGAGGAGACGGGCCCTGAGGCGAGCAAGCTTCCGACGCTCGCAGTGAACGACGCGCTCGCCATGAAGGAGATTCTGCCCGAGCAGCACTTCACCGAGCCCCCGCCCCACTACACCGAGGCGACGCTCGTCAAGACGCTCGAGGAGAAGGGAATCGGGCGACCGAGCACCTACGCGACGATCGTCAGCACGATCCTGAGCCGCGACTACGTGACGCGGGACCGCGGGAAGCTCGTGCCTACCGAGCTCGGCATGACGGTCTGGAAGCTTCTCGGCAAGATGTTCTCGGACGTGTTCGACGTGGAGTTCACGGCCCGGCTCGAGGGCCAGCTCGACCGGATCGAGACGGGGAAGGACGCCTGGACCGACGTCGTGTCGGGCTTCTACACGCCGTTCCAGAGCGATCTCACGAAGGCGGAGTCCCAGCAAGAGAAGGTCCGCGCCTCCCTCGTCCAGGAGACCGAGACACCGTGCCCGAAGTGCGGCTCGAAGATGGTGAAGAAATTCGGGAGGAGCGGCCCGTTCCTGGCGTGCCCGCGATATCCCGAGTGCAAGGCGACGATGCCGCTCGAGGAAGAGGGCGTGCCGGCCGAAGCGCCGCCCACGGCGCTCTGCCCGATCTGCGGGAGCGCGATGCGGGTCCGGACCGGTCGCTTCGGCAAATTCCTCGCTTGCTCGACATATCCCGAATGCAAGGGGACCCGGCCATTCACGCTCCAGATCGCGTGCCCGAAGTGCGTGCAGGGCGAGCTGGTGGAGCGGCGGACCCGGCGCGGAAAGCCGTTCTACGGATGCAGCCGCTATCCCGAGTGCGATTTCGCGATCTGGGATCGTCCCGTGAAGCAGAAGTGCCCGAATTGCGATTCGCCGATTCTCGTCCAGAAGCACACCAAGTCGAAGGGCGACTTCCTCCAGTGTCCGAAGTGCAAGACCCGTGTCGAAACCGAGTCGACGGAAGCGCTGAGTGGAACGCTGGATCGCTGATTACCTCCGCCACCTCGAGGAGCACCGCCGCTGCTCGAGCGCGACGGTGCGCGCCTATCGGGACGAGCTCAACCGGCTCAACGCGTTCGCCCGGTCGCGCCTCAAGCGGGCGGCCCGCGTCCCGGAAGACCTGACGCCGGAGCTGGTCACCGCGTACGCCGCGGCCCGATCGCTCGAGCGGACCGACGCGAAGCGGCCCATCGCGGCGCGGACGCTCGCGCGATCGCTCGCCGCGGTGCGCTCCTTCCTCCGATTCATGGAGCGGCGCGGACACCCGACCGCCACGACGCGCGGCGCCTTGCCGCGCGTGTCCTTGCCCCAGACGCTGCCTGCCTCGATCTCGGAGACGGCTCTGAACGCCCTCCTCGATGACCTCGCGGGGAGGATCCCTGCGGACGACTCCCGCTCGCTGCGCGCCCTCGCGACCGTCGAGTGCCTCTACGGCGCGGGACTCCGCGTGGGAGAGCTGGCCGGGCTCACCCGGAACCGGCTGGACGAGCGGCGCCACCTCGTACGGGTCCTGGGAAAGGGAAGCCGCGAGCGCGTCGTCCCCGTGAGCCGGCGCGCCGTGGCGGCGCTCCATCGCTACTGGGCCGCCTTGGGACGTGTGCCCGAGCCCGCGGAGGCGCTCCTACCGGGGGCGCGCGGGCGAGGCGTGACGGCGCGGACGCTGGAGCGCGACGTGACGGCGATCCTGGGCCGCCTGGGCCCTAGCGCCGCGACGCACGCCCACGCGCTCCGCCACAGCTTCGCGAGCCACCTCCTCGACCGCGGCGCCGATCTGAGGGCGGTCCAGGAGCTGCTCGGCCACCAGAACCTCGCCACCACCCAGATCTACACGCACGTCACGCGGCGCCGCCTCAAGGCGGCCTACTCTCGGGCCCACCCGCGGGCGTGAGCAAGCCGCGGCCGCGGAAACCACCACCCAGGGGGCGCGACGCATGAATCCGGACCTTTTGTCGTTTGTCGATCTGACCCGGGCCGACGTCGACCGGCTCTTCTCGGTCGCGGCCAAGCTCAAGGCCGACCTCCGCGCGGGTCGAAAGCACCAGGAGCTGGCCCAGAAGTCCCTGGCGCTCATCTTCCACAAACCCAGCCTCCGCACCCGGCTGTCGTTCGAGGTCGCGATGACGCAGCTGGGCGGGGAATCGGTGTTCATCACCGATCGCGAGATCGGGATCGGCTCCCGCGAGCCGGTCCAGGACGTGGCGAGGGTCCTCTCCGGCTACGTCGACGGGATCATGATCCGGACGTTCGATCACCAGCTCGCCGTGGGCCTCGCGCGCCACGCCAGCGTGCCGGTGATCAACGGGCTGACCGACTGGCTCCACCCCTGCCAGGTCCTCGCCGACCTCTTCACGCTCTACGAGAGGAAGATAAACCTCGACCGCATCGTCGTCGCCTACATCGGTGACGGAAACAACGTGGCCAACTCCTGGGTGGAGGCGGCCGGGCTCTTCGGGCTCACCGTCCGGATCGCATGCCCCGAAGGTTACGATCCCGACCGGAACCTGATCGCGCAGGTGGAATCGGCGGGGCGGGGGAAGATCGAGATCCACCGATCGCCGGCCGCTGCAGCGGAGGGGGCCGACGTCCTCTACACGGACGTCTGGGCGAGCATGGGCCAGGAGGCGGAGCGCGAACGGCGTCTCCCGATCTTCCGTCCCTACCAGATCAACGCCGAGCTGCTCCGCCGCGCGAAGCCGGGCGCGGTCGTGCTCCACTGCCTCCCGGCCCACCGGGGCGAGGAGATCACGGACGACGTTATGGAGGGGCCGCAATCGGCGGTATTCGATCAGGCCGAGAACCGGCTCCACCTCCAGAAGGCGATTCTCTACCTGTGGCTCGGCAAGTCAGCCGCTCCTCGGAAAACGAAGACAACGAAGGCGAAGAAGAAGCCGACGGCCGCGAAGGGACGCCGGCGCCGGTGAGAGGTCGGATCCTCCTTGCCGCCGCGGCGATCCTGATCGGCGGCGGTCTCGGGGGATGCGCCCGCTCCATCTTCCCCCCCGGGGGTCCGATCGACGTCATCGCTCCCCGCGTGATCGCGGCGGCGCCTCCCGACAGCGCGGTTCGGTTGCCGGTCGACTCGCCGGTCGAGATCACGTTCTCGGAGACGATGGACCGGACGACCGTCCGCGACGGGTTTCGAATCTACCCGCCCGTGGGACGGCAGACCTTCGATTGGAGCGGGCGGAGGGTCCGGGTCGTGTGGGATCGGCCGCTCTCCGAGCGCACGACCTACATCGTTCTCCTGAGCGGGACGATCCGCGACGCGCGGAGCGTGCCGATGAGGAACGCGGTGACGCTCCACTTCAGCACGGGCGATTCCCTCGACCGGGGAAGGATCTCGGGAGTGCTGCGGGCGAAGACGCTTCGGCGGGCCGGAGTTCCGATCCTCGCGTTCCCGGACTCGCTGGGGCCGCGCCCCGACACGATGGAGGTCGTTCCCACCTACGCGACCGAGACCGACACCGGGGGTGTTTACTCGCTCGGAGGTCTCCCCGCGAATCGCGGGTTCACGGTCCACGCGTTCTACGATCGCAACTCGAACGGGTCGATCGATCCCGAGACCGATCTGATCGTGAGCTACCCCTCTCCGATCCGCTTGACGCCGGAGAGGATGGAAGCCGATAGTATTAATATCGTCGCGGTCGATCCCAAGGCGCCGGCGATCCTGAGCGGAAAGATCGTCACGCCCGACTCCACCGCGCGCTTCCGTATCGAGGCGGTCGAGACGACGGACTCGACGCTCTTCCGGCGGGTGGAGCGCGTTGGCCCGGGCGCGTACGCGGTCCGGGTACCGGCGGGGACGTACCGGCTGTCGGCGACGCGGTTGCCCGCGGCCGAAGACGAGAAGCCGGGACCCACGTTCCGGCGCGACGAGCCGGTCGAGGCGAAGCCCGAGGAGGAGTACGGTCCGTTCGAATTCGATTTCAGCTCCGTACCTGCCCGGGAGCGGGCCGCGCCTCCTCCCGAGTAACGAGGACTAGAGCATGACCGATCCCAAGACCATGTTCGAAGGAGTCGGCGTCGCGTTGGTGACGCCGTTCCGAAAGGGAGCCGTGGACGCCACGGCCCTCGCGCGCCTGACCGAGCACCTGGTCGAGAAGGGAATCCGCTCGTTCTATCCCTGCGGCTGCACCGGGGAAGCGACCTCGCTGACACGGGAGGAGCGGGCGCGCGTGATCGCGGCGGTGATCGAAGCGGCGAAGGGAAAGGCGTCGGTGATCGCCGGGACGGGAACCGCGACCACCGACGAGACGATCGAGCTCTCCCGCGAGGCGATCCGGCTCGGCACGGACGGCGTGATGGTGATCACGCCCTACTCCTGCCGCCCGACTCAGGAAGGGCTCCTGGCCCACTATCGGGCCGTCGCCGACGCGATCGACCGCCCGATCGTTCTCTATAACGTTCCCTCGCGAACCGGGGCGTCGATCACGCCCGAGACGGTCGCCCGTTTGGCCCAGCACCCCCGCATCGCGGCCATCAAGGAGGCGAGCGGATCGCTCGACCAGTCGAGCGCGATCCGCACGCTCTGCGACATCGCCGTGCTGTCCGGGGACGACTCGCTCTATCTCCCGCTCCTCGCGGTCGGCGCGCGCGGCGTCGTCTCGGTGGCGGGGCACCTGATCCCGGCCGAGCTGGTCGCGATCCACCGCCATTTCCGCGCCGGGCGCGTTCAGGACGCCGAGGAGATTCATCGCAAGTATTTCCCGCTCTTGCGCGCGCTCTTCATCGAGACGAATCCCGGCCCCTTGAAGCACGCGCTGGAGCGGCTTGGATTCACCGCCGCGGAGCTTCGCCTCCCGCTCGTCCCCGTTCGCCCCGATACGGCCACCGCCATCGACCAGACGCTCGAGAAACTCGGCCTTCGCGCGCCCGCGCGCGCGGCCGGCTGACCCCGGGCGTGGCCGAAGTTCCGCTTCTCCTCTACGGCGCGACCGGCCGGATGGGGCGCGCCGTGCGCGAGTGCATTCCCGAGTTCCCGGAGCTCCGTCTTCGAGCCTGCGTCGCCCCGCGAAAGCCGACGGCGGCCCCTGCTTCGGGGGGCACGAGCTGGTTGACGCCGGATGAGCTTTCGAAGGATGCGTCGCGCAGCGGGCTCCCGGACGATCTGGTGATCCTCGACTTCAGCCTGGCCGCGGGCACGGCGCGGCTCGTCGAGATCCTCTCGGAGTGGCCGCACGCGCTCGTGGCCGCCACGACCGGGTTGGACGCGGCCACCGAATCGCGGCTGACGGCGCTCGCGACGCGGGCGCCGGTGCTCCGGGCGCCTAATCTGAGCCTCGGAATCGCCGTCGCGCAGGCACTTCTCCGCGCGCTTCCGCCTGCAGCGCGCGGGGTCTTCCAGGCGGAGATCGTCGAGCACCACCACGGCACGAAGAAGGACGCGCCGAGCGGCACCGCGAAGGCGCTTGCTGCGCTCTTGCGTGGCCCAGCGGAGGGAGGGGGAGCGGGGCCGCAAGCACGGGAGATCCCGATCCATTCGATCCGCGGGGGGACCGTCCCGGGCACGCACCGCGTCGTCCTGAGCGGCGCGGGGGAGACGCTCGAGATCGTTCACACGGTCTACGACCGCTCGGTCTTCGCGCGCGGCGCGCTCCGTGCGGCGCGCTTCCTCCACCGCCGCGCCCCGGGGAGCTACACGATCGACGACGTGCTGCGGGAAGGGGGCGCGTGAATAGGGCCCTGTTGGCCGTGATCCTTGTCGCCGGGGTCGCGACGCTTGGCTTCATCGGGAGCGTGCTCTGGCGGGTCTTCCGGCCGGTCAGATTCCACTTGGACGCCGTTTTGGACCGCAGGCATGTGGCTCCGGATGCGGTGGAGAGGCCGCCGGCGTTGTCGGACGATGAGACCCGGGCCCTGGATCGACTGTCGAGCAGGGGATTGTCCCAACCGTACACCGCGGCCGATATGGATTCTCTGAAAGCGATTTGGGCGGTTGTCGAGAAGAGGACAGGGAAGAATGTGTCCGAGAAGGGGGCGCGGAATTACGCCGGAGGGTTGCGCGAAGCCTATAACTACCTCGACGAATTCCAGAATTGCCTGCTCGCCTCCTGGGACTCCAGAATGCCGGTGACCACGCCCAAGCTTCTTGCCCTGAGAAAGCGGGTGGTAGAGGGCAACATGGCGCCTCGCGAAAAGGTGTCATCGGATTCGAGTTTGATCCACGAAGCCGCCACACGAACTGTGAGGAACCCCCGGACCGGCATGAGGATGCCCATGCCTCGTGAAGGCATCGTCCGGATGCTGCTTCGCATCGAGCAACTACGGCGGAACGTAGACTTCCTGGACAGCGCTCTCGCGGCAACGCCGACCAGATAGGCGTTGCTCTATGCGTTTCTCGCAGGCATTCATCCCCACGCTCAAGGAAGATCCGGCCGACGCCGAGCTCGTCAGCCACAAGCTGATGATCCGGGCGGGGCTTCTCCGCAAGCTCGCTGCGGGGATCTACAGCCTGCTGCCGCTCGGTTGGCGTGTGACGCGGAAGGTCGCGCAGGTGATCCGCGAGGAGATGGATCGCGCGGGATGCCAGGAGCTCAACCTGCCGATCCTCATGCCGGCGGAGCTCTGGATGGAGACGGGGCGGTGGGAGAAATACGGCCCCGAGCTCTTCCGCATCCGCGACCGGCACCAGCGCGACTTCGTCCTCGGCCCGACGCACGAGGAGGCGATCACCGACCTCGTGCGGAACCACGTCCGCTCGTACCGCGACCTCCCGATGAACCTCTATCAGATCCAAGACAAGTTCCGGGACGAGGTGCGGCCCCGGTTCGGGGTCATGCGCGCCCGGGAATTCTCCATGAAGGACGGCTACAGCTTCCACGCGGACGACGCGTCGCTCGCCGAGGGGTACGAGCGGATGCGCCAGGCCTACACGGCCGTCTTCCGGCGCTGCGGCCTAGCGTTCGTCGTCGTGGAAGCGGACTCCGGCGCGATCGGAGGCGATGTGAACCACGAGTTCATGGTCACCGCGGATTCCGGCGAGTCGCAGATCTTCTCGTCGGCCTGCGGGTACGCGGCCTCCTCGGACAGCGCGAAGTACGCGATGCCCAAGCCAGCCACGGAGCCGGAAGGGAAGCTGGAACCGAAAGAGACGCCCGGTAAGAAGTCGGTCGAGGACGTTGCGGCGTTCCTGGGCGTCGCCTCCGACCGTCTCCTCAAGTCGCTCGTCGTCTTCGCGGGGAGCGAGCCGGTGCTCGCCGTCGTTCCCGGCGATCGGGACCTGAACGAGGCGAAGCTCGCACGGTATCTCGGGGGAGTGCCCATCCGCCTCGCCACAGGGACCGAGATCGAGCAGCTCACGGGCGGGGCGCTCGGCTTCACGGGGCCGGTTGGAATCGAGGCCAAGATCCGGACGATCTTGGATGAGGCGATCGCGGAAGGACGTAACTACGTCACCGGCGGGAACAAACAGGACGTGCACCTCTTGAACGTGAGGGTCGGCCGCGACGTGAAGGGCAAGGAGCGGGCCGATCTTGGGACGGCGCGCGCCGGCGATCGATGCCCGCGCTGCGGGGACGAGATGCGGGTCAGCCGCGGAATCGAGGTCGGTCACGTGTTCAAGCTCGGCACGCGGTATTCCGAGCCGATGGGGGCGAAATACCTCGACGCGGCGGGGGCGGAGCGGACGATCACGATGGGGACGTACGGAATCGGCGTCACGCGGACGGTCGCCGCGGTGATCGAGCAGCTCCACGACGACAATGGGATCGTCTGGCCGTTTTCGATCGCGCCGTTCGCGGTCCACGTGGTCGCGGTGAATCTGAAAGACGAGCCCACCCGCACCACCGCGGAATCGATCTACGAAGGGCTGTCGGAGCGGGGGATCGAGGTGCTCTACGACGACCGGGATGAGCGGCCGGGCACCAAGTTCAAGGACGCCGACCTTCTCGGCATGCCGCTCCGGGTGACCGTGGGCGAGAAGGGCCTCAAGGACGGGATCGTCGAGCTGAGGGACCGGCGCAGCGGGGAGGTCGAGCGCGTGCCGGTCGGCGAGGCGGTGGAGCGGTGCGAGCGCCGCGTGAAGGAAGAGCTTAAGAAGCTTTCTTCCCAGCCCGGTTGATCATCAGCGCGAGGCGGGACTTCCTCCGATTCGCGACCGCCTTCGGGATCACGCCCTTCCGAACGGCCCGGTCGAGCTTGGAAACCGTGAGCCTTGCAACCTCTTTATCGGCGGGCTTTTCCTGGGCTTTCTTAAGCAGACTCTTAATCTCCGACTTGATCGATGTGTTCCGGATCCGGTCGCGCTTGGCGGTGCGGATCCGTTTGATCGCTGACTTGTGATGCGGCATTCATTCCTCCGGAAAGGGTTGAGGACACGCCATCGAAGTCCGTTAGGCTAGAGGACTTCCGCCCTCCTGTCAAGGGAGCCGGGCCCGCGTGATATAATGCCGCGATGCCATCGCGCTCCTCAAATCAGCGCGGCGACGCTCCTCCCCCTCTCCAATCCGACGATCCGGTCTCGATCGACCTGAAGCGCGCGATCGCGGCCCTCCCGGCCCAGCCCGGCGTCTACCTGTTCCGGGACCAGCGGGGGGATCTTCTCTACGTCGGAAAGGCGAAGCGGCTGGATCAGCGGGTCCGCTCCCACTTCCAAGACCCCGCCGCCATCGGTGCCAAGCAGGTCGCCCTCATCCGCCGCGTCGCGAACGTCGAGTTCATCGCGGTCGACTCGGAGATCGACGCGCTCATTCTAGAGTCGACGCTCGTTCGGGAGCAGCAGCCCCCGTACAACATCCACCTCAAGGACGACAAACGGTATCCCTACATCCGCGTCTCGTGGCAGGAGCCGTATCCCCGGCTCTCGATCGTCCGCCGCGTGGAGAAGGACGGGGCACGGTACTTCGGCCCCTACACCGAGGTGAAGGAGCTGCGCCAGCTCCTCCGAATGACCCAGACGATCTTTCCCATGCGGTCGTGCTCCGACATCGACGCCCACATCGCCGCGCGGCGCGAATGCCTCGAGTTCCACATCGGCCACTGCACCGGGCCCTGCATCGCGGCCCAGTCGCACCAGGAATATCGCGCGATGGTGGACCAGTTCTGCGAGTTTCTCGCGGGGCGCCGTGAGGAGGTCGTCGGGAAGCTCCGCGGGTGGTTGAGCGAGGCGTCGGAGCGCCGTGAATACGAGCGAGCGGCGAAGCTGCGCGATCAAGTGCGGCGGCTGGAATCGGTGCTCGCGCGCCAGCGGATGGTGGACGTGAGCGGCTCTTCGGTGGACGTGCTGGGACTCGCGCGGCAGGGAGAACGCTGTGCCGTCGTGGTGCTGCGCGTGCGGGAGAGAAGGGTCGTGGCGCGTGAAGTGCGGTGGCTGCGCGGGGGCGCCGCCGCCGGGGAAGCCGATCTCCTTCGCGCCTACGTGACCCTGGCGTACACCAGCGCGGCGTCGATCCCCGAGACCCTGGTGGTGGAGACCGATCCGGAGGAAGCGGAGCTGGTTCGGGCGTTTCTCTCCAAAGTCGCGGAGTCGCCGGTGCGCGTGCGCCAGCCCCGCGACGCCGCGGAGCGCGCGCTGCTGCGTACCGCGCGGCGGAACGCGGCCATCCTCGTCTCCCGCGGACGGGAGAGCAAGGGGCGGGCCTTGGAGGGAATCGCGGCCGACGAGGCACTCGAGCTCCAACGCACGCTCCACCTCGAGCGGATGCCCCGGCGGATCCGCTGCTTCGATGTGTCGCAGCTCTTCGGAACCCACGTCGTAGCGTCCATGGTGACGTTCGTGGACGGGCAGCCGGCGAAGAACGAATACCGGCGCTACCGGATCCGGACCGTCGAGGGCCAGGACGACTTCGCGTCGATCGCGGAGGCGGTCGCGAGGCACGCGGTCCGCGTGCGCGAAGGGGAGATTGCACCCGCGGACCTGGTGCTGATCGATGGGGGAATGGGGCAGCTCCACGCGGCCACCCAGGCCGCGGCGGGCTCTCCCCTGGCCAACGTGCCCTTCGTCGGGCTCGCGAAGCGTCTCGAGGAGATCGTTCAAGTGGGGACCGAGCCGCTCCGGCTTTCGCGTCGGTCGCCCGCGCTCAAGCTCCTCCAGCGGATTCGCGACGAGGCCCACCGATTCGCGATCACGTATCACCGGTCGCTCCGCGGCCGGGCCGCCCGCACGTCCACCCTCGAGCGCGTCCCGGGCCTGGGGCCGAAGCGGCGCGCGCTCCTCCTGCGCCAGTTCGGCTCGGTGGCGCGGCTCAAGCGCCAGCCGCTCGGCACCATCGCGGCGGTGCCCGGGATCGGGGAGCGGATGGCGGCGCGCATCCTCGAGGTGGTGGGCGCGAGCGGGGGCGCGGAATGAAATCGAAGGGTGCTCGGGAAGCGAAATCGAAGCGTGCCAGCGAGAAGAAAGCGAAGGCGAAGCGCGAGGAGGTGGCCCAGGCGACGATCCGGGCGCCGCTGGGCAAGGTCTGGGTGCTCGCGACGGAGTCGGGTCTACGCGAGATCCGTCTCTCGAGCCGGGAAGCCCCGACGCGCGCCGAGATGCGCTCCAAGGGGTGGAAGCTGATCCGTCGTCCGCGATGGACCGATCCGGTGCGCCGTCTGATCGAGGGCTACTTGACCGGGACCGAGCGGCGTCTCGAAATCCCGCTCGATCTCGGGGCGGGCACGCCCTTTCAGCGCCGCGTTTGGGAAGCGGCCCGAAAGATCCCGTATGGAACCGCGGCTTCCTACGTGGACCTGGCGCGCCTGGCCGGCTACCCGCGCGCGTCCCGCGCGGTGGGGAACGCCCTGGGGGCCAACCCGGTCCCGATCGTCGTCCCCTGCCACCGCGTCATTCACGCCGATCGATCGATCGGCGGGTTTTCATCAGGACTCACCTGGAAGCGGTTCCTCCTCGAGCTGGAGCGCGGTCAGCTGGAGCTTCCCATGAAGCCCCGCCGGCGGTTTCTCTTCAAGCGATGAGGCGTCCCCCTGGTGAAACGGTGGAGCGCGTCCGCCCAAAGAGCGTGCTGGGCATCCACGCCGCGCGTTTTCGAGACCACCTCTCTCTGGAGCGCCGTCTGAGCGAGAACACCGTGCGCGCCTACGTCTGCGATCTCGAGCAGTACGATCGATTTCTCGTCGGAAGGCGGATCTCGGAGATCGCCTCCATCCGGCCGCGCGACGTGGAGGATTACGCGGCTGCCGCCGGGTGGGCCGCCTCCACCGTCGCCAGGAAGATCGCCGCGCTCCGCTCCTTTCACGAATTTCTCCGGCGGCGGGGAATCGCGGAGCAGAATCCCGCGCAGCAGGTCGCGTCGCCGCGCCGGACGCGGCCGCTCCCCGACGTGCTCGACACGCGGCAGGTGGAGGCGCTCTTGGCGGCTCCGCGCGGCGAGGCCCCGGCCGCGGCGCGCGATCGGGCCCTCCTCGAGGTGGCCTATGCGACGGGACTTCGCGCCACCGAGCTGGTCCGACTGCGGCTCGAGGAGATCGACCTGGAGGAGCGGCTGATCCGGTGCACGGGGAAGCGGTCGCGGGAGCGGATCGTCCCCTACGGCGGCAAGGCGCACGGGGCGCTCGTCCGGTATCTGGAGGGGGCGCGCCCGCTCTTCCTCAGGGATCGAAGCGAGCGGGCGGTCTTCCTGACGCGATTGGGACGTTGCTTCACCCGGATGGGGTACTGGAAGCTGCTGCGCGGGTACGCCCGCGCAGCGGGGATTGATCAACCGGTCTCTCCGCACACGCTCCGGCATTCCTGCGCCACGCACCTTCTCGAGGGCGGGTGCGATCTGAGGGTGGTCCAGGAGATCCTGGGACACCGCTCGATCGAGACGACCCAGATCTACACGCATTTGGACCGGAGCTATCTCCGGGAAGTTCACTCGCGCTTTCACCCCAGGGCCTGAGCCCGAAGCCGGAATGCGGAGGAATTCATGATGGTGGAAGGGGCTCTCGTCGTAGCGCGCTTGCGCGCCGGCGCGCTGCTGCTTGGCGCGCTGGCCGTGCTGATTCCGTGCGCTGCGCATGCGGAAGCGGGCGGCTCTCCAGGCCCTCGCCGCGACTGGCTCGCCCTCGAGTCGGACGCCTACCAGCCGGCCCCGGTCACGCCGGAGCGAAAACCGCTCCTGCGCCGGCAACGACCGAACACGATCAGCCTCGGAATCCAGGGGTCCTACGGAGTGGTCCGCGGGACGTCGCGCCTCTCGGACGGCTTCAACAGCGGGCCGGGATACGCGTTTCGCTTCCGGTACATGATCACGCCGTCGTTCGCGCTTGGGTTCTCTTTTGAAAACCAGAGGTTCAATGACCGGGGTGGTCGTCCGTCCACGACGCCCGGAGCGAGCGACAGCGTCGTCGTCATGACCACGGTATCCGCGGAGGGAGTCTTCTACATCCACCGGCAGCGGGAGGCCCACCCGTACTTTATCGCGGGGTTCGGCCATGCGAGTCCCGATATCGTCGACAAATCGCTGGGGAGCGCCCGCGCGAACGAGGGGCTCTACCTGGTCGCCGGCGCCGGCATGGAGAGCTTCGTGCGTCCGCGATTCTCCGTCGACTTCACGCTCCGCGGCTACGCGATGGTCAGCAACGTCGAGTTCACATCCTTCGCGCAGATCTGCGTGGGGATCCACCTGTACCCCGGGGACTGATCCGGGATGCGGGTGACCTTCTGGGGAGCCGCGCGCACCGTGACCGGCTCCAAGCACCTCCTGACGGGACGGTCGGGGAGCGTGCTCCTGGATTGTGGCCTCTTCCAGGGCAGGAGGGCGGAGTCGGAGGCCCGGAACCGCGCGCTTCCGTTCGCCGCCCCCGCGGTCGATGCCGTGGTCCTCTCCCACGTGCACATCGACCACTCCGGCGCCTTGCCGCTCCTCTGCAAGAGCGGGTTCGAGGGGCCGATCCACGCGACGCGGACGACGGCCGATCTCTGCGGGGTCATGCTCGCCGACGCGGCCCACATTCAGATCAAGGACGCCGAATGGCTGAACCGCCGCCGCCGCGGGAATCGCGGCCAGCTCGTGGAGCCGCTCTACGACCTGGATGACGTGGCGCGGGTCCTGACCCGGTTCGTTTCCCACGACTACGAGCAGCCGTTCGAGCCGGTCCCGGGCCTGGGCGTGACGTTCCACGACGCGGGACACATCGCGGGCTCTGCCTCGGTCTCACTCCGGTGGCGCGAGAACGGCTCGGACGGCTCTCTCGTCTTCACGGGCGACATGGGCCGTCCGGGACGGCCGATCCTCCGGGATCCGGTGCCGCTCCCCAAGGCCGACTACCTCATCACGGAGGGGACCTACGGAGGGAAGCGGCATCCCGGAGAAGCGGAGCTCCGATCCTCGCTGGAGGCGGTCGTGCGGGAAGCGCTCGATCGGGCCGGGAGAATCGTGATCCCCGCCTTCGCGCTCGGCCGCACGCAGGATGTGGTCTACGCGCTGGATCAGCTCTTCCGCGCCAAGCGGCTCCCGGAGATCCCGATCTACGTCGACAGTCCCCTCGCCGCGGACGTGCAGTCGATCGTGCGCATGCACCCCGAGGTCTTCGACGACGAGACCGCCGCGGCGATTCGCCGGGGAGACGATCCGCTCGGCCTCAGGCGCGTGACGCTGGTCCGCGATGCCGCCGATTCAATGAAGCTCAACGACAAGAAGGGGACCTTCATCACGGTCTCGGCCTCCGGTATGTGCGAAGGCGGTCGGATCCTGCATCACCTGAAGCATACGATCGAAGAGCCACGGAACACGGTCGTTATCATCGGCTACCAGGCGGACGGGACGCTGGGACGGCGGCTGGTCGAAGGAGCGCCCGAGGTGCGCATCTTCGGCGAGCTCCACCCGGTGCGCGCGAAGGTGGTCGTCCTGAACGGGTTCAGCGCCCACGCCGACCACGACAATTTGGTCGCGCAGGCGGCCTCGTGCGGGGCGGCGAAGGGAATCGCGATCGTGCACGCCGACCTGGAGCGCGCGGAAGCGCTCCGCGACGGGCTCCCCCGCAAGGACCTCGCCCGGATTCCGCACGAGGGCGAGACGTGGGAGCTCCATTGACGCGCGACGGCGGCCGCGTCCGATCGATGGGCTTCCGGGTGGGGGATCGGGTGATCCACCGGGCCTTCGGCGAGGGGCTCATCGTGGAAGTGCGGGAGCGGGACGGCTTCGAGGTGCTCGAGATCGCTTTCGCCGACGGAATCCGGAGACTCACGTCGCTCTACCCGCTCGAGCCGGCACGCGGGGTCGGGCGCGCCACCTCGGCTCCGGCGGTATCGGCCGCTTCCGCGTCGCCGGCGTTTCGCCTCGGCACGGAGTTTCCGAACCGCGGGAAATTCCGGATCGCGGCGGGAGCCGAGGAGCTGTTCCAGCGATTGGTCGCGGGCCCGTACGACCCGGCGCGGGATCACGAGATTCGTCTCCGGGTCGAGCGGTACACGCTCCACAGGGGATTCGACCGGCTCCTCTGCATCGACCGTCTCCGGGACGTCCAGAAGTACGAGCATCAGATCCAGGCAGCGATCACGGTCCTGCGCCGGATGCGCGGGCGCGCGCTTCTCGCCGACGAGGTCGGACTGGGGAAGACGATCGAGGCAGGGTTGATCCTCAAGGAGTACCTGCTCCGCGGGCTCGTCCAGCGCGCGCTCATCCTGGTGCCGGCATCGCTGGTCGAGCAGTGGGACCAGGAGCTCCGGCGGAAGTTCGATCTGGAGTTCGCGGTGCTGAAGCACGGGACCGCCTGGTGGGAGGAGCCGCTCCTGCTGGCCTCGATGGACACGGCCAAGCTCCTGCGCCATCGCGACAAGGTGGCGGCGGCCTCGTTCGACCTCGTCATCGTGGACGAAGCGCACCGGCTGAAGAACCAGAAGACCCTCGCCTGGAAATTCCTGGACCGGCTCGCGCCGCGCTATCTCCTGCTCCTGACGGCGACGCCGGTGCAGAACGATCTCCACGAGCTCTACAACCTGGTCCAGCTCCTCCGCCCGGGGCTTCTCGGCACCTACAGGGCGTTCGGACGCGAGTTCATGCGCCGCGGCGACCGGCGGATGCCACAGAACACCGGCCGTCTCGCCACGCTCCTGGGGGAGACGATGATCCGGACGACGCGGAGGAGCACGTCGATCCGCTTCCCGAAGCGGGAGGTGACGAACGTCCTCTTCGACTTGACCGAGGCCGAGCGCGGGATCTACGACGACGTGTCGCGCCTGGTCCGGCGCCTGGTTCAAGGGAACAAGGATTCCCGCCGCGGCGCCATCAAGCTGACGCTCCTCACGCTCCAAAAGGAGATCGGCTCGAGCACCTTCGCCGCCGTGCCGACGCTGGGAAAGCTTCTCGTCCGCGAGCTGCCGGGCCCCGCCAGGACGGAGCTGGAGGAGCTCCTGCGCCGGGCCCGCGCCATCGACTCCAACTCGAAGTACGAGGGAATCGCCCGCTTCGTGGAGACGTCCCGGGAGAAGGTCGTCATTTTCACGCAATTCCGCGCGACGCTGGAGTTCCTCGCGCGCTCCCTCCGGGCGGCGGGGGTGCGGACGAGCGTCTTCCACGGCGCCCTCAGCCTCCGCGAGAAGGAGGAAGCGATCGCGCAGTTCCGCGACCGCTCGCGGATCCTCGTGAGCACCGAGGCCGGCGGGGAAGGGCGAAACCTCCAGTTCTGCCACTTCCTGGTCAACTACGACCTCCCGTGGAACCCGATGCGGATCGAGCAGCGGATCGGCCGGCTGCATCGGCTCGGACAGACGCACGACGTGCACGTCTTCAATTTCTCGGCTCGAAACACGGTCGAGGCCTATGTATTGGAAATTGTTCACGAGAAGATCAACCTGTTCCGCTCCGTGATCGGCGATCTGGACATGGTGCTGGGGCCGTACGCCGAGGCGGGGTCGTTCGATGACGCGGTCTTCAACGTCTGGGCGAACGCTCGGGGCGAGCGCGACATGGAGCGGGAGTTCGGGAAGCTCGGCGCCGCGCTCTCGGTCGGCCGGAAGCGATACGACGCTGTGGAGGAGCTGGACCGGCGGCTCCTCGACGGGTTGGACGATGGCGATTCGTAAGCGACAGGATACGCGGAGCGAGCTTCCGGAGATTCTGGCCGCGATTCTCGAGGCGAGGGGCGCCACGGTCGCGAAGCGCGGCTCGGTCTGGGAGGCGTTGCTCCCCGCGGATCTGGAACAGAGCCTTGGGACCGACCGGGTCCGGTTGGTCGCGGCTCCCGCCGGACGTGCCGCGCGGGGAGCGGAGATGGACGCCGCGATGACCGAGCGAATCCTGCTCCTGGGCCGGTCTCACGGGTGTGTGACCCGCCTCCTCGCGCGCGTCCCGGCGCCGAAAGGGACGCCCGCTCGGGAGCGCCAATGGGTGCGACTTCACTGGCGGATCCGCTATGGCAGCGACGATCTGGCGGACGAGCTCCTCGTCCAGCGAATCCCGGTCGGCCCCGCCGGCGGAATGAGGGCCCCGGCCGATCGCGAATTTCGGCCGCCCACGCCGGAGCAAGCCATGGCGCTTGCCGCCCCGGACCCGGAGCTGCTCGCCGCCGCTTGGATCCGCGGGCTTCGGCAGCTCGAGTCGCGCATCCGCTTCAAGCTTCGGCCCCACGAGGATCGCATGCGGCGGGAGCTCCACCGCGAGATGCGGACCCTGAGCATCCACTTCCGGTCGCTGATCGCCGAGGAGCGCTCGGGCCGCCGCCGCCGCGTCGAAGCCCGGGAAGCGGGGCGCATCCTTCAATTGAAGGAAGATTGGGAGCGAAAGCTCGCGGCGGCGGTCCGCCAGCGCGCGCTCGACACCGAGGCGCGGCTGGTCGCGGCGGCCCTTCTCTCCGTCATGCCGGAGTCTCGGGGTCAGAAGGCGGTTTGACAGGCAAGGAACCGCATCTGTAGACTAGGGAACTGACCCGTACAGGAGGACCATGTCCACCCATCTCGTGAAGCACCAAAAGATCACGAAGCGGCAGATGAAGGAAGACCCGCTTGTTACCGCGGCGTTCAAGGCGACCGATCTGTGGGAGCGCCACGGGAGCCGCATCCTCGTCGCGGGGGGCGCACTGGCCCTCCTCGGGCTGCTCGCGTTCTTCATGAGCCAGGCCCGGGCCAAGGCCGAGGAGAAGGCATCGGGCGATCTCTTCCGCGCGTCGCTGGCGGTGAATCAGGGCGAGTACGACACGGCCGTGCCGATGCTTCGCGAGATCGTCGACAACCAGCCGGGCACCGATGCGGCCCGAGAAGCCATGCTCTACCTGGGCGACTCGTACATGGGGCAGAAGAAGCCCACGGAAGCCGTGTCGTGGTATCGGAAGTTCATCGACAAGGCCGGCAGGGATCGCGCCAAGGCGCGGCTCGGCTACTACGCCCTCGGAACCGCCCTCGAGGACGCCGGCGAGTTCGGACCCGCGGCGAACGCATACGCCGATGCGGGCCGTCGCTCCCAGACGGACAACGAGCGGGGACGCGCGATGCTCGCGCAAGCGCGCAGCCTTCTCCGCGCGGGCCAGACGGCCAAGGCCTCGGACGTGTACCACGCCATCTTGAATCTGCCGAGCGTCGAGCAGCAGATCTTGGACTCGGCGAACGTCCACTTGGGCGAGCTCTCCGCGACACAACAAACTCCGTAGCGGAGCCGGCCCTTGCCGGATCCGATCCGCCTCGCGCTGGTGTGGCACATGCACCAGCCGAGCTACCGGGACGCGGAGACCGGGACGTTCCTGCTTCCGTGGGCCCGGCTTCATGCCACCAAGGACTACCGCGACATGGCGGCCCTGCTCCGGGGCTACCCGCGGGTCCACGCCACGTTCAACCTCACGCCTGTCCTTCTCGATCAGCTCGAAGCGATCGGGGCAGGGGAGCCTGACCGCTATCTCGCCCTGGCGCGCCGCTCCGCGAAGGAGCTGAGCGAGGATGACCGCCGGTTCCTCCGCGAGCGTTTCTTCGATCTGAATCACGAGCGCATGCTCGAGGTGCACGAAGCATATCGGGACCTCCACCGCCGCGTGGGCGACCCGTGGGAAGCCCAGGATTTCCTGGACCTCCAGGTCTGGTTCCACCTCGCCTGGATCGATCCCTCCTACCGCGACGAGGAGCCGATCCGGTCCCTCCTCCGGAAGGGAAGGGGATTCACCGAACCGGAAAAGAATGCGCTCCTCGATTGGGGGATCGCCTGCGCGCGCGATGTCGCGGGCGAATATCGCGGGGTCGCGGCCACAGGCCAGATCGAGCTCTCCACGTCGGCCCATCACCATCCGATTCTCCCGCTCCTGATCGACAGCGACAGCCCCAAGGAGGTGGAGCCGTCCCTGCGGCTCCCGTCGCCGGCGTTTCGCGCTCCCGAGGACGCCGCCGAGCAGGTGCGTCGGGCGCGTGCCTCCCACGAGCGACGGTTTGGATCGGCTCCCCGCGGAACGTGGCCCCCGGAGGGAGCCGTCAGCGACGCGGCGCTCGCCGTGCTCGCGGGGGCCGGCTTCGCGTGGGCGGCTTCGGACGAGGCGGTTCTCTCGGCTGCGCTTCAGAAGCGAGACGGAGTGCGACGGGACTGGCCCGCCGCGCTCTATCGACCGTACCGGGTCGAGACCGGCGCCGGTCCGATCGGGATGGTCTTTCGGGATCGCGCGCTGTCCGACCTGATCGGCTTTGCGTACGCGCGCTGGGATCCCGCGCAGGCCGCGGACGATTTTCTGCGGCGCGTGCGGGAAGCGGGGCGATCGGTGCCGCCGCGTTCGTCGCCGGTTGTGACGGTGATTCTCGACGGCGAGAACTGCTGGGAGTTCTACCCGGACGACGGCCGCCCGTTTCTCTCGGCGCTCTACGAACGACTCCAGAACGATCCGGACATCGAGGCGGTCACGGTGTCCGAAGCGCTCGAGCGAGTGCCCGCCACGGAGCGACTCGAGCGCGTGCCGGTCGGCTCTTGGATTCGCGCCGATCTCGGGATCTGGGTCGGACACCCGGAAAAGAACCGAGCGTGGGAAGAGCTCGGCGCCGCTCGCGGCGCGGTTGCCACGGCCATGAAATCGAATCGAGAAGCGGCCGAGCGCGCGCTCGAGGAGCTCTACGCGGCGGAAGGGAGCGATTGGTTCTGGTGGTACGGTGACGACCATCCCAGCGCTCATCGGAACGAGCTGGACCGGCTCTTTCGCGCGAGGTTGATCGGCGCGTACCGGTCCCTCGGCCTGGATGCACCTTCCTCGCTCCAAACCAGCCTCCGCGAGGCGGCGCCGGTCGGGAAGTTGGCCGCGGTGATTTATCGCCCGGAGGGGGCAGCGGGAACAGCGCACCGCGTGTCGGGGGCCGTGCGCGCGATCCGCTACGACACCGATGGGAAGGCGATCCGGATTCAGGTCGAGCTGGCGCGGAAGGCTAGCGAAGAGTCGGGCGCGTCCGTCGCGATCGTGCTCGCGGGCCCGCCCGAGCGGGAGGCGCGGGCTCCTCTGGGCAAGGCTGGGAAGGGGCCGGTCGAATGGACGGAGGCGGGCCCGCCCGGCGGCGCACCGGAGCCTGGTACGTACACGGTGGGGGACGCGGTCGAGATTCGGATTCCGGCCCCGCGGCTCGGCCCGGAGGCGGGCGATCGCGTCCGATTTCGTGTCGTGCTGAGACGCGGCGGGGAACCCGAGGAGGTCGCGCCCCTCACGGGATGGTTTGAGGTCTAGGCCGTCCCGATTGCGTCTAGAGTCGCGCGTGAGCTGACGGCGCTGGCGGTGTCCTTGACGCGTTCGGTGGGGCGTGCTATTCGTGCGCCGTGTCGACGGACCCGTCCCCTGAAGCAATCTCCAGCGAGGAGATCGAACGCGGCCGCCTCCTCGCCGCGGTGGCGTACCTGCCCGGGCTCTGCTTTATCGGGCTCATCGGCGCGCCCGACAACCGTTACGTCGGCTTTCACGCCCGCCAGGGTTTCCTCCTTTTCCTCCTCGAAGTCATCGCCTGCGTCGCGCTCGCGATCTACGACGCGTCCCTGGGCCGCATTCCGCTCCTCGGATTTCTGATCGGCGCGCTGGCTCGGTTCATTCTCGGCTTCGGCTTTCTCGCGGCGACCATCTACGGGGTCCTCAAAGGCGCGACCGGCGAGATGGCGCGGATCCCGTACCTGGGCGACGCAATCGGAAAGGTCCCATTCTAATGACGACCCCGGGCGAAAAGCGGTTCTGGCTCCTCCGGCGGCTCTCCAAGGTGTTCCTGGTGATCGCGTGGATCGTGCTGGCCCTCGTCGTCGTGGTCACCCCGGTGGCGGCCGTCCGGGCCATTCTCCAAGGCAATCACGAGGAGCTGGTCTTCTGGCTCAGCTACGCGGGATCGGGGCTCCTGATCTTCGTGAACCTGCTCTGGGTGGCCCAGTCGATTCAGGCGATCCTGGCGATCGAGGAGAACACGAGGCATACCGGGTACGTCCTCGAGAAGCTGACCACGTTGGCCCAACAGATACGGGACCGGCTGCCGCTGGAATCGGGGGCTGGCTCAGAGGGAAGCTCGGGGCGAGGCGGCGCCGACGATCGGCCGGGCGCTGGGGGCGTCTGACCTCGGTGTTTGTCGTATAATAACTATTATGTCAACTTGCCCAGAACTGATTGCTCGGGCATGGAGCCTTGGGTTGGGCAAGTTGACATTAATAGTATCTCGGTGGACTGCCCTGCTTTGTGGAACAGCTAGTTGGTGCTTGGGCGGACTTCCGGACGCTACTTCACCACGATGTTCACGAGGCGGCCTGGGACGTGGATCACCTGAGCCACTACCTTGCCTTCGGTGAACTTCCTTACCTTGGCGTCCTCTAGGGCGGTCTTCTGGATGGCCTCCGTGGGAGCCCCTACGGGGACTTCGACCTCGGACCGGACCTTCCCGTTGACCTGCACCGCCAGGCGCTCCAGATCGCGCGCCAGGGCCTCCTGGGAGGTCGCTGGCCATGGTGCCTTGAAGATCGACTCGGCGTGTCCTAGGCGCTCCCAGGCGCCCTCCGCCGTATGTGGGGCTAGTGGGCCCAGGAGCCTGGTCCCCAGATCCACGGCCTCCGCGACCTCGGGGGCCAGCATGTCACCCCCGGTGGCATGGTAGTCCTGGACCGCGTTCACTAGCTGCATGAGGCCGCTGACCGCCGTGTTGAGGTGAAGCCGGTCCATGTCGTCCAGAACCTGGGTCGCCACCTCATGGACCCGGCGGCGTAGGTCGCGGGCGGGACCGGCGGTGGCCCAGACCCCGGCGACCCGGGCGGTCGCGGGACGTCTTGCGGCGGCCTTATCCTCGGTGGCCCCCAGGAATTGGTCGACCATCTTCCAGTACCGCGTAAGGAAGCGGTACGCCCCCTCGACGCCTCGGTCGTTCCACTCGGCGTCCTTCTCGGGTGGGCCGATGAAGAGCGTGTAAAGCCGCACCGTGTCGGCCCCATACCGCTCGATCAGGGCGTCCGGGGCGACCACGTTTCCCTTGGACTTCGACATCTTGTGCCCGGCCTTGGTGATCATCCCCTGCGTGAAGAGGCGCTCGAACGGCTCGGCGAAGGAGACCATCCCGATGTCCCGGAGGACCTTCACGATGAACCGCGAGTAGAGCAGGTGGAGGATGGCGTGCTCGACTCCCCCGATGTACTGGTTGACCGGGAGCCACCGATTCACTGCATCCGATGAAAACGGACCATCTTCCATCTTTGGATTCAGAAATCGCAGGAAGTACCAGCTCGAGTCGACGAACGTGTCCATGGTGTCGGTCTCGCGCCGGGCCGGACCGCCGCATTTCGGGCACTTCGCCGCCAGGAACTTCTCGTTCGAAAGCAGGGGCGACTCCCCTGTCGGCTTGAACTCCACCTGGTCGGGCAGGAGTACCGGAAGCTCGGACTCAGGAACCGGTTGTACGCCGCACTTCGCGCAGTACACCACCGGGATCGGGGGTCCCCAGTACCGCTGCCGGGAGATCAGCCAATCGCGGAGCCGGTAGTTCACGTTGGCCGCCCCGACCTTCTTCTCAACCAGGGCCCGGATCACCGCGCGCTTCCCCTCCTCGCTCGACACCCCATCGTGGGGGCCCGAGTTCACGAGGTTGCCTTCCCCTTCGTACGCGCTCTTCCCGTCGAAACCGCCGCCGGTCTCGGGCCGGATTACCTCCACGATCGGTAGGTCGTACCTGCGCGCGAACTCGAAGTCGCGTTGATCGTGCGCGGGGACGGCCATGATCGCGCCGGTGCCGTAGCCCATCAGGACGTAGTTCGCGACCCAGACAGGGACCGGCTTCCCTGTGAGAGGGTGGACGGCCGCGAGTCCCGTCGCGAAGCCTTCCTTCTCCGTCTCCACGGCGAATCGGTTCTCGACCCGCTGGCGGCGCAGGCGCTCGACGAACGCGGCAGCCTCACCGGGCAGCTGGCCCCCGTCGTGGAGCTTCTTGACGAGCGGGTGCTCCGCGGCGAGCACTACGAACGTCGCCCCGTAGAGCGTGTCGGGCCGCGTGGTGAAGACCTCGATCGGCTCCTTCGAGCCGCTCACCTCGAAGCGAATCGAGGCGCCCTCGCTCCGGCCGATCCAGTTCGCCTGCATCACGCGGACCTTCTCGGGCCAGTGCGTCAGCCCTTCCAGATCCCGGAGCAGCGCCTCGGCGTAGGCCGTGATCTTGAAGAACCATTGCTCCAGCTCGCGCGTCTCGACCTGTGAGCCGCACCGCTCGCACCGCCCGTCGACCACCTGCTCGTTGGCCAGGACGGTCCGATCGGTGGGACACCAATTCACGGAGCTCTTCGCCCGATATGCGAGCCCGCGCTTGTAGAGCTGGAGGAAGATCCACTGCGTCCAGCGGTAGTAATCGGGCAGGTAGGACGCGATCTCGCGGTTCCAGTCGTACACCAGGCCCCACGAGATCAGCTGCTCCTTCATGCGGGCGATGTTTCGCTTGGTCCAGATCGCGGGGGGGATGTTATTGGCGATCGCCGCATTCTCGGCCGGCAGCCCGAACGCGTCCCACCCCATCGGCGAGAGAACGTCGTATCCCTGCATGGTTTTCAGCCGCACGACGACGTCGCCCAGGATGTAGTTTCTCCCGTGGCCGACGTGGAGATCTCCGGAGGGATACGGGAACATGTTGAGGCTGTAGAAGGGCCGCTTCGCCGACATCGGGTCGCGAATCTCGAACAGGCCCTCGTCGCGCCAGCGCGCGCGCGCGCGCCGCTCCATATCGCGGAACGGGTACGCGGTTCGGTCGTGCTCTTCGACGGGGGTAGGCGACGAGGCCGGGGTCTTCTCGCGCGCGTCAGACATGGCCGGCATCCGTCAGTCCGTGCTCCACGTAGTCCCGAATCTCCATGTCCCGAATCTCCCCGCGCTTCAGCGCGCGGTCCGCTTGGTACACGACGTGGAGCGCCCTCCGGGCCTCCGCGGGCCGAAGCGCCGGCCCACCACTGGTACCGCCCTTCCGGTAGCTCCCGTAGGAGGGTTGAGGGTCGAGCGCTGCCAGGGCGCGCTCGGCGATCGCCCAGAGGCAGCTTGTTCCCCCGACGCCCTCCGCATCCAGGGTCGCCGCCTCGGCGCGCGCGCGGGCCGCGTCTCCCGAAAGGACGGCCGTGGCCCACCGCTCCGCGGATGCTCCGCTGCGCGCGCCCGCGAGGACGCTGAGGGCCGAGGCCGGTACGCTGCCGTCCGCCGCCGCGTGGAGCCGGAGCTTCTCCATCTCGCGGCTCAGCGCGAGAAGATTCGGGGCGTGGGCCGCGATTGCCTCGGCGGCGCCCGCTGGGAGGTGAAGCGATGCCTCTCGAGCCAGCTCCCCCACCCAGCGGCGTGTCTCCGCGGGTCCCGCTTCGCATGCGACCACCGCCGCCTTCTCGGCCAGGGATTGCAAGAGCTTCAGCTCCGAGATCTCGCGGGTCGTTGTGACGAGGACGCGCACGCCCTCCCCGCTCCCGTCGACCCAGGCCAGAAGCGCCTCTTCGGTCGCCCGATCGATCTTCGATCCCTCGCGGATCCAAATTCGCCGTGCATCGCTGAAGAGCGAGATCGAGGTGAGGGTCGCGGCCAGCTCCTCCGCGGAGAGATCGTCCCCTTCCAGGCGGGAGAGATCGGCCCCTTCGTCGGCGGCCCCGGCGCGGAACGCGGCGACCACGCGGTCTCTCAGGAAGTCATCGCTCCCCGCCGCGAGCGTGAGGGGAGGGAGTCCCGAAGCTGGACCTGCCAGAAGCCGCTCGGCCTGCGGGACGTCGAGCCGGGCTCCTCGCCGGATCACCATGATGCCGCCCCGCGCCTCACCATCCTTGGACGGTCCGGCTGACGATCTGGTCCGCGAGCTTCTGGATGACGTCCCTCCGGCCGTCGACCTCCGTCTTGGCGGGCTCGGAGCCCACGGGCACGACGCTGTAGGTGGTGCGGACGGTCAACGCATCCTCCTTCCAGATCTCGCGGTTCTTCACCTGGTCGTGAAGGCTCACCTTCACGGCAAGTAGTATTTCATACTGGGTCGCGACCTCCTGAGACGTATAAGCATAAACGCGATTCCGATAGGAGAGAACGGTGCCGCGCAGGACCGTATCGGCGTCGCGCTCGCGTTCGGAGGTAAGGCGTCGGTCGGCTTGGAAGGAGTTGATCAGGGCCTGGGTGATGTCGTCGGCGAGGCCATGCTCCACCGTGTTGTTCGCGAAGGTCGGGATCGCGATCGTGTGGATGTATGAAGGGAGGACGCTCGAGACGGTGTAGCCGCAGCCGGGCGGGCAGGCGACGAGGACCACGAGGAGCGCGCCCAGCCAGCGGCAGCTAGCCGAGGTCGCTCGTCGTGGCATCGTTGAAACCGTAGAGCTTCATCCGGTAGCGAAGCTTGTCGCGCTTCATCTGGAGGAGCGCCGCCGTCCGGCTCTGATTTCCCTGCGTCCAGTGAAACGCGCGCTCGATGGCCTGACGCTCGACCTCGCCCAAGGCGCTCTCGAGATCGATCCCCTCTTCTGGGAAACGCCCCGACTCAATCACCTCGCGGAGACTCTCCAGACGGGAGCCGGGTCGGGCCGTCGGCACGGCGATCGCCGCGTTCAGGTGCTGGGCGAGGATTCGATCCCCCTGGTTCAGGAGGACGATCCGCTCGAAGAGATTGCGAAGCTCGCGGATGTTCCCCGGCCACGGATAGGCGATGAGGATCCGGTCGGCTTCGGGATCGATCGATTGAAAGCTCTTGTTGAAGGCACGATTGAACTGGCTCAGAAAATGGTTCGCGAGCGGGAGGATGTCCTCGCGGCGCTCCCGAAGCGCGGGCACGCGGATCGGCACGACCTTGAGCCGGTAGTAGAGATCTTCGCGGAAGCGCTGCTCTCGAACCATCGTGGCCAGATCCTGGTTCGTCGCCGAGATGACGCGAACGGTCACGGTGATGTCCTTCGTTCCGCCGACGCGCTTGAAGGTCATCCGCTCGAGGACGCGAAGCAGCTTCACCTGGATCGTGAGGCTCATCTCGCCCACTTCGTCGAGGAAGAGCGTGCCGCCGTTCGCGAGCTCGAGCAGGCCCTGCTTCTGCTGGCGCGCATCGGTGAACGCGCCCTTCTCGTGCCCGAAGAGCTCCGATTCGAGGAGCTCGCGGGGGATCGCGGCGCAGTTCACCTCGAGCATGGGCCGGTCCCGCCGCGCGGAGAGATCGTGGATCCAGTGCGCGATCAGCTCCTTCCCCGTGCCGCTCTCGCCCTCGATCAGAACGCTCGTCGAATCGCTGCCCGCCACCTGGTCGACGATGTCGTAGACCTTCTTCATCGCCGCGCTCTCGCCGCGGACGAAATCCTTGGAGAACTTCTCGATCCGCTCCTTGCGGTGGTGGCGCACCTCCCGCCCGAGCTGCTGGGAGGAGAGCTCGCGCTCGAGGACGAGGAGTAGCTCGTCCCGGATGGGCTTCCCCTTGGTGAGGTAATCGCGGGCTCCCAATCGCATCGCCTGGACGGCCGTCTCGTGGTCGGGCTCTCCGGTGAGCATGACCACGATCGAGTCGGGCCACTGCTCCCGGATTCGCTGGAGCAGCTCGATCCCGGTCATGTCGGGGAGCCGGATGTCGAGGAGGACCAGCTCCGCGGGCTCGCGCTCGAGCGCTCGAATGGCGGCCTGGCCGGTCTCGGCCGTCGTGACCTGGAACCCCTCTGCTTCCAGATCGCGCGGCAGGAAATACCGGATCGTCTCGTCGTCATCGATCAGCAGGATGGAAGCCTTGGCCATCGTCCGGAATCCTCAGGCGGGGTTCATGGGGAGCAAGATCTGGAACCGCGTTCCCTCGCCGGGCCGGCTTTGCACCTCGAGCGAGCCGCGATGCCGCTGGACGATAGCATGCGCGACGAAGAGGCCGAGCCCTGTTCCTTTGGGGCGCGTCGTGTAGAACGGATCGAAGATCCGCGGCAGGTGCTCGGGCGCGATTCCCGCCCCCGTATCTTCCACCTCGATCACGTGGCCGTTCCCTTCGGTGCGCGCCCGGATCGCCACCCGGCCGCCCGCGGCGGTGGCTTGAACGGCGTTCTGGATCAAGTTGAGCAGGACCTGCTGGAGCTGATCGGCGTCCGCCGTGACCGTGGGCCATGTATCGGCATGCTCGAGCTCGATCGTGACCCCCGCCTCCTCCGGAGCCGGCTTGAGGCCGCGGAGCACCCTGCCCGCCACCTCCGCGAGCGTTACCGCCCCGAGCTTCAGATCCCGGGGCCTGCTCGCGGTGAAGAGATCTTGGATGATCGTGTTGAGCCGTACGACCTCGCGCAGAATGAAGGACACGCTCTCGTTCCGCTCGTCGCCCTCCGGGAACCCGCGGCTCAAGTACTGCACTCCGGTCGCGATGCCGGTCAGCGGGTTCCTGATCTCGTGGGCCACGCTCGACGCGAACCGGCCGAGCGCGGCGAGGCGGTCGAGCTGGCGGATCCGCTCCTCCATGCCCTTGATGCTCGACACGTCGACCAGGGTGGCGACCGCGCCGCGGACCGTGCCCTCGGCGTCGCGGAGCGGGGCCGTGGAAACCTCGACCGGAGACGACGTCCCGTCGGGTCGCGAGACCTGGTGCTCCCTCCCCTCCTCGGTCCCCTGCTCGAGGCTTCGGATCAAGGCGTCGTGCCACGACCGTCCCCGGAGCGCGGGCGCCGTGGGTTGGGCCTGGACCTCATCGCGAGAGAGCCCGATGATCGCCGCCGCGGCCCGATTCCATGCCAGAACGTGCTCCCGGGCATCGATGGCGACCACGCCGAGCGGAAGGTTCTCGATTACCTCGTCGCGGAAACGCGCCTCGAAGTCGAGGGCCTCCTTGAGACCGAGGCTGACCAGGATCGCTCCCAGTGACGGAACGACCGCCTCGAGCGGGGCGATCCGGTCGGGAGCGTCGGGGCCTTCAACCCCGAGAAGACCGACGACGTGCCGAAATTCACAACGGCCGCAGGCCCTGTGCCCCCCGGCCATCTCCTCGAGCGGCGCCCCCGAGAGCGCGCAGAGCGCGCCGGTGGAGATCGTCCCGGGGCACGGTGGAAGCTGATCCGTGAACCGGTCGGGGGCGAGCTCCCCGCGGATCGGGATCGGATGCCACGGTCCCCCACCCCGAGATCCGGTCGGGCCGACCCAGAGCGGGGAGCTTCCCCGCCCAAGCGCGACCCATTCGAGCCAGTCCGGCTGGAGCCATTGCGCGTGGACCCGCTCGGGACGCACGTCGACGATCGCAGGATCTCCCGGCACGTAGAGGGTGAACGCGGGCGGGTTCCCGTCGACAACGCCGAGCCAGAGGCGCGGCTCATCGAGCGCGCGCGCGAGGTAGTTGACGAGGATTCGGTACGACTGCCCCGGCTCGGCGCCGAGCGCCGCAAAGGCCATGAGCTCGCCGAGGCCCTTGAGCTGCACGCGGGTCGCGAGCTCGCGCCGGAAGTTGCCTTCGAGGTCGCGAAGGAGAAGCTCGACCAACGCCTCGAGGGAGAGCGGGTCGGGGCCGTCCGGAGCGCCGGGCTCAAGTCCCGAGAGCGGGGGCAGCCCGCAGAGGAGACGGATCTCCTCGGCGCGGCGCCAGAGGCGCTCGTACGCGGCGCGCTGGGTCTGGGTCGGGCGTGTGGGCGTTCTCACGGGCTGGGGGGGCCGGGCCCGGCGGGGGCGTCGCCCGAACAAAAGCGGGAGGCTCCCTCTGCGGGTGTTGACCCGCGCGCACGCTAGCATCCGGCGCGGACGGGGGTCAAGCAAAAGGCCCGCCGAGGGGGCGGGCCATCTGGACGCCGAGTGAATGGCTCGTGCGGGCTCTCTAGTGCGCGCCTTCGCCGCGAGCGACGACCTTCAACGTGGCCACCATGATCTTGAGGTCGAGGAGAAGTCGGCGGTGCTGGACGTAATAGAGATCGTACTGGAGCTTCCGGTTCACGGTCTCGATCGAGGAGTCATACCTCGATTTCACCTGCGCGAGGCCGGTGATTCCAGGCAGCGCCTGGTAGCGCTTCGGATACTCCGGCAGCGATTCGACCAACGAGTGGATGAACACGGCGCGCTCCGGCCTCGGCCCGACGAGGCTCATGTCGCCGCGGAGCACGTTCCAGAGCTGGGGCGTCTCGTCCAGGCGGGTCTTGCGCAAGAATCGGCCCACGCGCGTCACCCGCGAATCCTTCGCTGCTGCCCAGATCGGTCCGGTGTGCCGCTCGGCGTCGACCACCATGCTGCGCAGTTTGTAGATCGTGAATGGCCTGCCGAAGCCGTCGGCTCTGCGCCGTTCGGTCCCGGTGGGCGGGCCGCCGTTTCGGGACCGGCGCCGATTCACTCCTATGCGCTCTTGCGTATAGAAAATAGGCCCCCGGCTGTCGAGGATGATGAGCGTGCCGATGATCGCGAGGACCGGCACCAAGATCACCATGCCGAGGCCCGCAACGATCAAGTCGAAGCTTCTTTTGAGTAAACGGCGAGGTGGTTCCGAGCGGTCTTCGGAGCGCTTGCGCCTGGCAATCAGCTCCGATGGAAGGATCATCATGCTCAACGCCGTCACATCCTATTCGTTGCGCCGGTGGCCTTGCTCTTGTGGCCTTAAGATCGCAGCCGTCTGAAGGACGGGCGAGAGCTTGGGCGCAACCCCTCACGCTGCACCGGCACCGATCGGGGCTGGGTGGTGGAGATGACGGTGAGACTTCGCGGGGCCAACGCGGCAATACCGCGCCTTCGCACGCCCCCCACCAACGAACGAAGTCTACCAAAGCAGGCGGCGGGTTTCAAGGGCGATGGTATCTTCCCTTGACTGTTCGTGTTACAGCCATGAAACGAGAAGGCGAGGGGGGCAATCTCCCCCTCGCCTTCCGTCAACAGTGCGACGTGAAGCGTCGCTCTTTGTTTACTACTTCTGAGCCAGGTCTACGACGGCCCGGAAGGACATGCGTTGGAGCGAGGCCGCCATTTCGTCGGCCTTCCCCTTCGAATTCATTCGCGTCAGCGTGATCGAGTAGCCGCCCCGCCTCGCATCCTTCTCGATGCGGGCATCCTTTGTCCTGAAGCCGAGAAGATCGAGTGCTTTGATTTCGGCCTGCGCGGTCTCCTTCGAGGAGAACCCGGGCAGCACGATCACGAAGTCCGAGAACGCCGCCGGAGGGGCCGAGGCCGCCGGAGATTGGGCGATCGGGCTGGGTGTCGGCGTCGCGAGTGCCACCGTCTTCGGCGTTACTTCCGTCGCCTTGACCGGCTTTGGCTCGACCGGCTTGGGTACGACCTCGGCGATCACCGGAGGACCGGTTGGTGCCGGCGGCGCGGGCTTCTTGTCTTCAGGCCTCTTCTTCGGCTTGGGCTCCTTCTCGGTCGCGCCGCTTCCGAAGCTGTATCCGAACGAAAGCCGGTGCACGTCCGCGAATTGATTGTCCGGCGTCATCGCGTAGTCGATGTTCATCTGGCGGAAGTTGATTCCAAGGCCGTACGACATCCCGTTCCCGGGGTCGTCCCCTGCTCCGATCTCACGGCGATAGCCGAGACGAAGCGAGATGTTCGGGTGCGCCCTGAGCTCGGCGCCGACCCTCACATCCTTGTAGTAGTCGCTCGGCATGTTGTAGTCCGTCGCGAGGAGCACGCGTCCTTCCGCGACGGAGCGGCTCAGGCCGAGCCGGAGCTGATGCGGGAGTGGGTACGAGGTCGAGCCGTCGAACGAGAGGCTCGGGCCTATGTTCTGCTCCACGACGCCGAACGAGGTGCCACGCCACGTGGCCATGGCGCCGAGATCGACGGCCGGTCCCATCGCGGAGACCGAGGCCAGGTTTTGGCGGATCGCCTTGACGTTCGCTCCGACCGAGATCCCTCGCGCCAGGTTTCGCGCGAGGCCAATCGTGAAGGCCATGTCGTAGACCTTGAAGTCACCGGTAGGATTTCCGAAGGCATCCGTGCCGTTGATGCTGGGCAGATGGAAATAAGCGAGGCTCACCGATCCGACGCCGAGCTTGGGGCTGAGTGGCCGCGCGTAGCCGAGCCACTCGTACTTGAGGTCCTGAAGCCACGCGGCGTGCATGGCGCCCACCTGCTGTTGCTCGAGCGACGCGAGGGCGGCCGGGTTCCAGTACTGAGCCATGATGCCGGCCGCGGACCCCACCTGCGCGCCACCCATTCCGCTGGGGCGGCCCCCAATTTCGAACTGCAAAAAGCTGCCCGAGTTGCCGCCGACGGAGACGTCTGAGTACGCTGGGCGTACGCCCAGGTACAAGGTTGAGGCGAAGAGGCTAAGGGCGAGGAGGCCCGTGGAGAGTGGGCGCCTCGCTCTCAAAACCCCTGGGAGTGGCCTTCGCATGATGTTTTCCCCCTGGCTGCGGTCCCGTTCCCGTAGTTCTCCCCGACGCGGTGTAGGACATACGCGGGGGGACGTAGGCGTGTTTGAGCAGGTACCGTGCCGGAGCGGAATCTCATTCCGCACGCTCGAACAGTGGGAAATCCGTGCAGGGGCAATCGTCTGGCGAGGAATTCTGATCGCGGGCAGATCGCATCATTCATCGGACGAACTTGGCCAGCAAAATGCGAACGCCGAATGGCAGGAAGAGGCCGAGGGGCTGGTGCTGCTGCGGGCGCTAGAAGCGAACGCTAACGGCTATGCCTGCCGCGCTTGGACTCAGAATCGGGGCGATGGAGGACGTCTTCGATGCGGGCGCCGCCGTGGGCGTAACGGGCATGACCATGGCGTCGAGTAGGCTCAGAACGTGAAGTGCGACCGTGGCCGTCACGAATCCGCGGCGGAGATCGTCGCTCGCCTGGAGATTCCGGCGCGCCTGATCCACCTCGAGCTGGCTCTGGGCCTGTTGCGAGGGCGCGGCGTTGCTCAGGTCGATCTTGGCCCACTTCAAGTCGGTCGCGTCCTGTTGAACCTTGTTGTCCGCGACGACAATGCCCGCGCCTGTGACGAGAGCCACTCCGAGCCAGGCGGCGGCGCGGGTCCGGTGATTCGCGAACTCCTGCCCCGCTCCAGGGAGGAATAACGAGCGCCAGACGGCACCGCCACGGGTCACCGTGGGCACGTCCAACGTCAGGCGAGTCGGGGTTGTTTCCCTGAGATCGATCCGGGATCGAATCCAGTAATCGAATGCGGAGGCGCTCAGCACCGCCGCCCCATATACGACCCAGGCGTCCCGGAACCGTCTCGCCTCCTGAGCGCGATCAAGGGCCAGCCTCCCGACGTCGTCGAGGCGCCTACGATAGGTGAAGTGCGAGACGCCGGCCATGACCAGGGCGCTCGTGCCGGCGATCCCGAGCGCTGCGCCGCGCGCCTGGTGACCGCTCGTGATGTCCGGGAGGCCGGGATAGTTCAAGCCCCTCAGGATGAGTCCTGGCGAGATCCCCCGCGGCTCCGACGCCACGGACGGTAGCGCTCCGTTGGGGATGTAGATCGCCCCCTGCGTTCGAGAGAACCCGGCCCCCTGCACCACAATCTTGTAGCGGCCGCTGATCGACGCGGGGATGTCGATCGGCGTGCGTCCCGTGATGCCGGATGAGCCGGAGAGGGACAGGATCGCGCCCTTTGGCTCCGTGACCAGGGTCAGGACCCCTGCCCCCCGAACCTTCGAATCGGCTGAGGCCTGGCCAGGCTTGGGGGTTTGGCTTCCCCCCTGGGCCTGTCCTGACGCGGGATGCGGGAAGGAAGCGACGAGGGCAGCGAGGACGAGTAGACCAGCGTTTCTGGAGCGAATCATGCGCTCAGACCATAGGGTGCTACGGTCGGGGTGTCAAGGCGGCCGGGCAGGGCGGGGCGAGCCTTCAAGTGATGCGTCCAGGTAGCGGCTCAACATATTTGCACGCACTACGTTACATAACCGTCAGATATCCTCGTCTGGAGATGGGCGGCTCCGGAAGCCACCCGGGACCAGCCGATCTACCTGAGCCGAGTACCGGCGGCAGACCAGGTCCAGCAGCGGCAGGAGCGGCCGGCGGGCGATCCCCTCCCCTCCTGCCGGATCGCCGCAGAGAAGGAACGCATAGAGTTCCTCCTCCCGTGTGATCGGCGCGGCGGAGGTCGCCCGGCAGGCGGCGATCTGTGCGGCATTCTCCACGTAGATGGGGATGAACTCGAGATCGTCGGTTCGTCCCCGAAGCTGGATGGACCGGCCGGTCCGCATGAGCTCCCTCGCCAGCGGGTCGGAGTCCCTCACGGACACGGCCGGAGCCGGGTCCAGGGTGCTCGCTACGACGACAAACCGAGCCTGTTGCTCGTCGGCAAGGAAGAGCGTGACCGGATCCGCCCCGACCAGCTCGCGCGCGTTTGGAGGGATCAGGTCGCAAAGCTCGGCGATCGACCGGGTCGGTTGGACCGACTCCGCCGCGCGTGCCGAGAGCGTGTAGTACTCGCCCCGCCTGGCGAGCAGGTGGGGGTCGACCAGCCGCCTGACCCTGCGCTGCAGCCGATTTGACACCGCTAGAGCGGCGGTTCCCAAGGCGCCTCCGAGGGCGACCAGGAGCCAGAGGCCCCGCGCCACGCTCCACCCTGTGGCGCGGGTAATCGCGATCAGCGCGGTGGCGGCGACCAGGTATCCCACCGCGATCGTCAGCGACGCCGTCCTCGTAAGGGAGCGATCGGCCCGCCGCGTGCGCGCCTCCCCGATCCGACCGTGAATCAGCGATACCGGAAGGAGGAGTGAGAGGCACGCGATCGGGATCGCGCCGAGGCTCAGGTCGGCCGCCGTCACCCGGCCCGCCAGAACGCTGCTCACCGAGGCATAGGTGAAGAATCCGGAAGCAAGGAGGATCCCCGCGAGGCCGGGGCGAAACGCGTGGCGCTGCGCGCGTGGGAAGGTGAGGTACGTCGACTCGAAGCTCGCCGTGAGCAGGATCAGGTTGAGAAGGATCGCGACGAGCATCCCGGTGCAGATCGGTCGAAGCGGGAAGCTGGTTCCGTTCAGATCGAATGCAAGCGTCGCGCGCGGCGGGAATGCGCCGACCGCGACAAGACCGCAAATCGAGAGGAGTGCCTGCGCGACGATGTAGTACCGCCAGCCGCCGAGCTGGCCGGGATTCGTCCCGACGCCGAGCGTGCGGGACAGGAGCATCCAGCAGAGGGAGACCGGGAGGGCGAGAGCGAGCGAGAGCTCGAACCACGATTCCCCGCCTGGGCCCAGGACGTCGTAGATCGCCCGTGCCCAACCGAACTGCAAGAGCCCAAGGGAGGCCAGCGCCGCTGCGGCGATGAGGGATGGGTATCGTCCCGGGCTCATGAAGACCAGGAGTCCTCCACCGAGTATCGCGAGGATCCCACCCGATACGAGGATGAGGATGTCGAAGCTCACCGGGCCCCTTCCCTCTCACGCGCGGGTGCCGGGGCGAGGAGGCCGATCTCACGCAATCGTGTCGCCACGCTTCGGAACGGGGCGCACGCCAGGATGCGCCGGATGATCGCCTCGGTGCGACCAAGCCGGGCATAGTGGGTCCAGGGGCCGCGGCTTGGTCCCACCGTGGGCTGCCCCGGATCGAGTTCCCAGGGGTGGACGTTCACGACGAGCGGCAGGTGCCTCCCGAGATGGTGTCGTGCCGCCTGAACGGAGACGACGGACGGCAGGAGCCGGAGATACGCCCCGGCCAGAACGGGAATGCGAAGTGGCCCCAACCCCACGGTGGGAAGAGGAAACTCCGCGAGCGAGTGCCGGGCGCCGCGCAGGACGCCCGGCCGGGTCGGCCCGTCCGGGTAGCCATATCGTCTCCGGCGAATCGGATAGACGCTCGAATCGTACTCGTAGCCGCATTCCGCCAGGACGTCGATCGCCCAGAGCGTCGATCGGTTGACGCTATAGCTCGGGGCGCGAAAGCCGATCACGGGGACTCCGGAGACATCCTCGAGGGCCGCCCTCGAGTCACGCGCGTCCATGCGGAAGGTCTCCGGAGTGAGCTCGGTGAGCATCTGGTGGAACATGCCGTGGGAAGCGACCTCGTGGCCCCGGGATGCGATCTCCTTCACGAGCGCGGGATGTCTACGGGCCACCCACCCCAGGGTGAAGAACGTGGCCTGGGAACCGGCCCGATCGAGAAGCTCGAGGATCCGGCGGGTGTTCTGCTCCACGCGCGACGGCCAGCTCTCCCAGGTCTCCCTCGGCACGATGTGCGCGAAGGCCTGCACCTGGAAATAGTCCTCTACGTCGACGCTGAATGCGAACGGAGCTTCGGGCACGCAGCCTGAAGCATACGTTTGGAGGGAGGATCGTGGAAGGACGAACTCGGCCGCGGCCGGTGCGGCCGCTCGCGCTTACGGCACGATCGCGAGTCGCGTGACCTTACGTCCGAGCGGAGTGTCGAGGATCGCGTTGTAGAGACCGGGAGCCACCTTGTTGCCGTGGTCGGACTGGCAGAGCCAGTCCACCGCTGTTTCCCCCGCGGGCATGTCTTCGTTGATCAGCTCGCTGATCAGGTGTCCGGTCAGGTCGTAGATCACGAGGCGAACTCGGCCCGAAGCGCCGCTGGCCGTGCCGGCCATGAAGCGGAGCGTCACTTTCCCGCTCGCCGGGTTGGGGTACCCGAGCAATTCCCCTGGGGCCGCGACAACGCCGTCCGCGGGTACCGAGACGTTGTACTCCGTCGGGGCGCTGTCATTGGCGCCGGCGTAGCTCGTCAGGCTGTATTTGTAGGCCTGACCGCTCAGGGCCGTGGTGTCGATCCAGGCTGTCTCCGTGATCGTCGCGGTGTGGATCAGGGTACCAATCGTGACGCCGGCCGCTCCGCGATATACGTGATAGCCGGTTGCGCCCCCGGTCGTCACCGCGTTCCACGTGAGGCGGACCCCTCCGGTCACCGGAACCCCGGCAAAATTCGCGGGCGTCGGGAGGCCTCCCCCGCCGGTGCCCGTCGACCTTGCCGCCACGTTCGAGTAGCCCGACCAGTTGGGCACTTCGTCGGCGGTGCGAATGACGAAGTAGTACGTCTTCCCCGAGTCGAGGCCGGCTACCGTGAACGATTCCTGGCTCCCGGCGATTCTGGGAGTCGGAAGCGTTCCTGCCGACGTCGCGGCGGACCACCAGGTGGCTGTGTCCGCGGAGGCGACCGTGGACTCCGAGTATCGCAGCTCGTAGTTGGCGGCCCGTCCGACGTTGCCGTCGTCGCCGGGCGCGGTCCAGCGGAGCGCGATCGAAGCCGCGTTCAATGCCCGCGGGGCAAGGAGCGCGATCGCGAGTGCGATCGCGGCTCCAAGCGTCCGCGGAACGAGGTTCAGGTGTCGATACCGCTTCTTACCGTGCATCGCGGTTGCTCATCCCCTCGAAGTCGGCCGAAGCGATCTGCTCGGTGGTCCAGGAGCCCAGATCCCCGTACGAGAGATCCCGAACCGGAGCGGGCGGGACCGTGTCGAGCGTCGAGCCGTTCACCACGTTGGAGAGACTCGATACGTTGCTTCGCTCGTCGGACGCCCGCATGGCCACGTAGTAGGTCTGGCTCGGCTGAAGGCCGGTGACCGTGTAGGTCTGGACCGTGCCCGCGACCAGCGGGGTCGGCTCACCGGTTACCGTCGTCGCGGAAGTCCAGTTGGTCGAGGTGATGGGTGAGGTGGAGTAGCGAATGTCGTAGGACGTGGCGGTACCCGTGTTGTTGTCGTCACCGGGCGACGTCCAGCGAACCGCGAGGCTGTTTCCGGTGGAGCCGGTGACCGACAGGTCAGCGATCGCGGCCGGGGCGGTCGCGTCGCCCGACGTGGTCACGACGGCCACGTTCGAGAATCCCGACCAGTTCGGCACTTCGTCCGCGGTCCGGACCACGAAGTAGTACGTCGTCAGCGGAGTGAGCCCGCGGACGCGCACCGAGTCCGTGGAGCCGGAGACGCCGGGTACCGGAAGGCCGGTAGCCTGCGTCGCCGCGTTCCACCATCCAAGCGTGTCCGTGCCCGTGATCGCGGCGTTCCGGTAGCGAAGCGCGTAGCTCGTCGCGCGTCCGACCGTTCCGTCGTCTCCCGGCGCGGTCCAGCGAAGCACGGCGGTCGAATCGGCCGCGGTCTGAGCGCGCGCTTCCGTCGGCGCGATCAAACACAGCAGGACCAACCCGGCCATGTACGCTGCAATGAGGTACCAGAGTGATGTGCTCCCGGCGTGGCCGGGGGTGGTGAAGCTTGCGGAGCGGTGCTGGCGCATGTTGTCCTCCCCATCCGGAGGGGCGTCCGGCTCCCGTAGCCAGGCCGCCACTGACCCCTGTGATCCATGGCGGTCCGGCCGGCGTGGGTCGTTTCCGGGCTTGTTCCCGAAGCCCGCGACCGTTAGCCCCGTGACTCTGCGCCCTGCCCTTTCAGACAGTTTGCTCTGAACATGGATTGCGGTAAGCCCTTCCCCGATTCGCTGTCGAGCACGATCCATGCCACACAACATGTTGCGTTGCGCATGGCCGCTTCGGGTCGTATCCGATGGGCTTCACGTGCACCTACATCGCGTCAGTGCTGTTGTGTGCAACGGGCACGGCCAGATTTGCAGTTGCGGACGGGCAGGACTGCACGAGGGGGGCGCCGATCGGCACCGGCCTCGGGGAGTCGTCTTCGTACGCGCGCCGTACGAGCGGGTACAGAAGGACTACATCAGGCGAGGCGAGTCCTACATCTCCTCAGGCGCGATCTCGCCCTCGCGGTTCTGGGGGGTGGGCCGACGCGATCTCTGCTTCACTGCATGAACGAAGTCTGTTCGCCACCTGGCGCCCCATCTCGCGAGACGCGCGAGTGCCGTGTCGTTGTACATATTGATGGTCGATAGCGCGCGGCTCCGCTTCGTCCATCGGCCCTTGTAGTGGCCGCCTCGCAGGAGGTCGACCTCCTTCAGTCCTTCTTCGGAGGATTCCCTGATGACCTCGTACAAGAGGAGATTTCCAGCGCCGTACTTTTCCCACGCCGGATCCATGCCCGTCTGGTAGGCGAAGGCCCGCCCGTGGCACTCGAAGCAGTACCAAGCGGAGAGAGGAACTCCGCGCTGGCGTAGGAATCGGAGCCGCAGCTGCCCCTGCTGCTGGAGCCGAACCGCGATATCCTCATGGAATCGGATCAGCCGCTCTCCCTCGAATACCGTGGCCCTCTTCAAGCTGGCAGCGCGCAGGCGGTGGAGATCGAACAGTTGTCGCACCGCGTTCTTGGCTTCAACCGGATCGCACTTCCAGTACTCCACGCCCATTCCGCCGAAAAGCTGGCCGGCCAGGCCCTCCAGGTGCTTTCGTTTCTTCTTCCGAAGGCTCATGCGATACGAGTCGAAGCCAACGCTCAGGTCGACGTAGGGAGCGGCGGACACGACCCGCGAGTCCACGGGAAACGGAACCGTGTTTCCCTCTGCCCATTCCAGCAAACGCGAATCCTCGGCGACGTGGGAGAAATGAAGCAGGTCCCAATCGCGGAATTCCCACTGCAAGTAGGTCCCGGCGGCAGCCAGACATTCGGCCGCGTCCGACGCGGACGCGATGAGGTCGATGTGGTCGGACCCGAGCTCCCGGCTTCCACAGTAGAGGAGCGTCCGTGTTGGGAGAGCCGCGTCCTCCACGATCATCCAGCGGGAAGCGAGGGGGAGGATCCCCACGAGTGTTTCCCCCCGATAGAAGTGGAGCAGCACGGGCTCGTAGGCGTCCCCGAAGTGCCTCCACCAGGCCTCGATCCATTCCCAGGTGGAGAAGGTCGACGGGCGGGCCATGGCCGCGACGAGGCCGTTCCACTCCGCGCGAATTTCACGGAGCCGGTCCACGTCAGCCCGCTCGACGCGAAGCATCAGGGCTTGGCTCCGGCCAGGAGACGCCGGTAGGTCGCGAGATGCGCGGAGACCATGGCTCCGATACTGAATCGCTCCACGGAGGCACGCGCATCCGCCCCCATGCGATCGCGGAGGTTTCCATCCGCGAGGAGAGCGCTTATCCGGGAAGCGAGCGCCGGCACGTCGCCGGTCGGGACGAGATAACCCGTCCTGCCATCCTCGATCAGCTCCTCGTTGCCCCCCACTCGGGTCGCGACCGGGGGGACGCCGCACGCCATGTACTCAAGCAAGGAGTTCGAGAACCCCTCGGATTCGGAGCAGAGGAGGCCGACGCGGAAGTGTTTCACGACGGGGATTACGTCCGGCAGGCTCCCGAGCAGATGCAGGAACGGGCGCACGCCGAGTCTCTCCGCCAGCGCCTCCAGGTCGGCCTCGAGCGTGCCTTCCCCGATCAGAACGAGGTGCGCCGATGGGTGATCGTGATGAGCCCTCGCGAATGCTTGGATCGCATCGGCGGGACGTTTGACGGGTCTGAGGTTCGCGACCATCCCGACGATTGGATCGTCCTTGCCGATCCCGAGCCGCTCCCGCAGGTCCGGCTGGGCCGGCTCGGCGATGCGGGGCGTGGAATAGCCGTTGTAGATCACCTCCACCTGCTTCGGCGGTACCTTTTCGTGCCGAACGGCGTGATCCGCCACGGCGCGGCTGTTCGCGACGATGCGATCCACAAACGGATTGGCCAGGCGCGCCAGGAATAGCTTGGCGGGAGAGTACCAAAGGCCCATGTCACGCCTGGAGACGATCACCTTGCATCCGCTAAGCTTGGCGAAGATGGGAACGATCAGGGCCGCGTCATTGAAGAAGACGTGCACGAGGTCGATGCGCTCGCGACGCAGGAATTGCGCGAAACGGATCAGGCGGATCGGGGTCTTCACGCTGAGAACGCGCCCGACATCGAGCGTCGAAATGGGGCAGATCCGACTCCCCTGCTCCCGCGTGAACGGGGACGGTCGAAGCACGGCGAGCCGCGGGGATTCCCCGGCGCGGGCGAGACCCTGGATCAATTCCAGGAGCTGGCCCTCCGTGCCGCCGTTTGGGTGCTCGTAGTAGTCGATGACGAAAAGAACGTTCATCGATCCGGGGTCACCAACCAGGCATCCCGCTAACCCGCATCCGGAAGAGAGCAAGCGAGTCGTACCGCCCGACCGCTACCCGCGGGACCGCGAGGTCGGAATCCCCTTTTCTCCAGAGCCCCGGTCGCGTCGCCTGGCTGCTGTCAAAGCCGCACTCCCGGACGATACCCGCGATCTCAGGGGTGAACATTCCGTGCGGGTAGGCGAAGTGCCGAACGGACTTTCCGGTCCATTCTTCGAGTAGTTTCTTGGATTTGAGGACGCTATCGTGCACTTCATCGTGGGAGAGCAGGGGTAGGACTTCGTGCCCGTGCGAATGGGCACCGAACGTGACGAACCGGGACCGCGCCATTTCTTGGATGTCGGGAACGGACAGCAGTGGAAGCGGCGGGAGTGTCCCTTGAACGCCCGCCTGGCGTAGGACGTCCAGGACCGCCGGATCCAGATCCGCGGGGGGAAGCCCCTTGAGGTCGGCGAGGGCGCGTTGAATCTCGACCCATCTGCTCTCCCCCTCGCCGGCGTCTCCGGGCCGGTATGTCCCCAGCCCCCATGCGCGAAGGTCGATCTCTTCGGCGCCTTCCGACAGAAGGGCCGCGATAACGCGGTCGAACCAATGGGAGGTATTGCCCTCGATGGCTCCCGTGGCGACAAAAATCGTAATTGGAATCTCCAACCTCTCAATGAGGGGCCAGACGACGTCCCGGTTCCCTTTGTATCCGTCATCGAAGGTCACTGCGGCCATGCACCGCCTGCCCCTTCCGGGTTCCCGCATCCGGCGGAGCAGCTCGTCGAGGCTCAGGATATCAAACCGCTCGCGGAGATAGAGCATCTGGGCCCGAAACGCCGTCTCTCGAACCACGGTCCAAGCGTCATGAGGGTCTTCGTCCGGCAGGATCTCATGATACATGAGGGATGCCGTCTGGACTTGCGCCCGCGCAGCTCGCGAGAGAGCGAGCAATGGCTCGAGCGCCACGATGGGGGCGAGACGGTTTCGCGAGAGCTTCACTTGGTTTTCTCCTGACACGCGTCGGGCGGGATCTGCCTCGAACGTACTCTGATCGGGCCTTCGGCGGGGCAATGGATCACCGTCGACGGGTCTAGGGGCAGAGGCGGAGAAAGGGTGGCGGTTCTTAGGGCAGGAGGAGGAGCCGCTCACGCACCCGGGAAGACCCGACCGTTCCGAGGACTTCGTAATAGCCCGGGGCGACCGGGTTCCCGGAGGTTGCGAGCCGATCCCAAGTGATCGACGTGATGCCCGATGGGTAGGTCGTGTCGGCAACGTCGGCGATGACATGTCCGTTCAGATCGTAGACGCGAATTCGGACTAGCCGCGGCTCCGTGCCGCCGACGCGGAGCTCGAATCGTATCGGGCCGGATGGCGCAGGGTTTGGAAAGGCACGGAGATCCGATGCTTCTTCGGTGCCCGGCGCCAGAGGTGAACCAGGAGGCGGAGGAGTTCCCGTCGTCTGCGCCGAGCCGACATTCGAGTAGCTGGACCAATTGAGAGCTTCGTCCGCGACCCGAAGCACGAAGTAGTAGGTTGTTCCGGGAGAGAGGCCCGTCACGAGCACGGAATCGAGGGCGCCGGGCATCGAGGGCTGGGGTACACCAATCACGTGAGTCGCCTGGTTCCACCACGCCGCGATCGAGCTGCCGACGGGACTTGTCGAGTACCGGAGATCATACTGCCACGCCTGTCCGTTCGATCCGTCGTCTCCGGTCGCGGTCCAGGAGACCAAAAGCGTGGCGTCCGACTGAGCCGCGGCTGGAATCGCGCAGCACAGAGCTACGATCGCCAAGCTCAGAGCGGCAAGCGTGCGCCGCGCGCGTCGTGTCGACGTCATGAAGGAGTCCCCCAAGTGGAACAACTCCACATCAAGATCGGCACCGGTGAAGCGCCTTGCAACTTTTTCCGGCTTCTCAGCGGAGGATGGTGAGACGGGTGGTTGTAATCGTCCGGCCGTCGAGTTGTGCCCGCACGAAGTACGTCCCCGAGGCAGCCCGCTGTCCCGAGACGGTCCGGCCGTCCCAATGGAGCGCACGCACGCCACGCGGCGCCCGCTCGTCCACAATTACCGCGACGACCCGTCCATGGAAGTCATAGACGATCGCTGAAACGTGTCCCTCCCGCGCGACCGTGAAGGCAAATTCGGCGCGGTCGTGAATTGGGTTGGCGCTCCGGAGCCTGAATCCGGTGACAAGCTCCCCGCCGGTGTCCCCCACGCCCGTAACGGGCGCCTGTGAGACGTTCACCACCACGTCACCCGATACCGTCGCTCCCATCGGGTCGGTGACAAGTACCGAGACGGTGAACGGCGTGGGCGCGGTCACATCCGGCGGCTTGAACGACACGGTGGCACCTCCGCCCGTGAGCGTTCCTGCGCTCGCGGTCCACGCGTAGAAGAGCACCGACTCGGCATCAGCGTCTGTGGCATCTACGGTAATCATACAGCTCTGCATCGAGTTGATCGAGTTGGGGTTGGCTATCGGTCCCGACGCAAGCTGCGGAGCCGTGTTGTGCTCCCGCCTCACATTGACCATGACGTGGCCGGTCGTTGTGCCACCATGTCCGTCGCCCACCGCGAGGGAGATCGTGACGTCGGTCGGCGTATCCACCGCGGCGGGGGTAAAGGTGATGCTCGATCCGCTCCCGGAGAATGTTCCCCGGCTGGCCGTCCAGCTATAGGTCAGTGCGTCACCATCCGCATCGGTCGCGCCAGCCGTGATCGCGCTCGTTTGCAAATCGGTGATGGAGTCCGGACTCGCTGCGGGCGCGGTCATGATTTGGGGTGGCGCGTTGTGTTGGCGCGAGACCTTGACCGAGGTGTTGCCGGTGGTGGTTCCGCCATGGCCGTCGGTCACGGCGATCGAGAATGTAAAGGTCGTCACCGTGGGCACCCGTGGCGGTGTGAAGGTGACGCTCGCGCCGCTCCCAGTGATGCTGCCGCCGCTTGGCGTCCAGGAGTATGTGAGGGCGTCCCCTTCCGGGTCCGTAGCGGTCACGCTAAGGGTGCTAGTTTGCATGTCGGTGATGGAGTCTGGGCTCGCCGCGGGGCCCGAAGTGAACTGAGGTTCGGTGTTATGTCGCGTGACCTTGACCGAGGTGTTGCCCGTCGCCGTCCCGCCGTGCGCATCGTCGACGGTGAGCGCAATCGTAAACGTCGTGGTCGAGAGCACGGCCGGCGGCGTGAAGGTGACACTGGCGCCGGCCCCGGTGATGCTGCCGCCGCTGGGCGTCCAGCCATAGGTCAGCGGGTCCCCTTCCGCGTCCGTCGCCGTCACGCTGAGGGTGCTCGTCTGAATGTCGGTGATGGAGTCGGGGCTCGCGGTCGGACCGGCCGTAATTTGCGGCGCCGTGTTGTGGCGCGAGACCTTGACCGAGGTGTTCCCCGTCGCCGTTCCGCCGTGGCCGTCATCGACGGTGAGCGCGATCGTGAACGTCGTGGTCGAGAGCACCGCCGGCGGCGTGAACGTGAC
>VBOZ01000031.1:0-29383 GCA_005893305.1 Candidatus Eisenbacteria bacterium
TTGTAGTCGTAATTCTGCTCGGAGCTCAGATTGCCCAAGAAGCTGAAGTTGTAGTTCGCGCCGTGTGCGCCGGTGTCGATGTACAGGAGCTGGAAGGTAAGGTTCGGATAGCCAACCTGGACCGCGAAGTTGGTATCGAACTTTCCGCACCAGAGGCTGTTCGAGCCGTCGAGGATCGAAGGCCGCTGGGAAGGCGGCACGGACACGTTCACCACGTGCCAGAGAATCTCACCCAACGACTGGTCCGCGCGGGTGTAGGCGATGGTGTTGTTGTTGCCGGCGATGTCCGGCTGATTGTCCGTATACCCTGAAGAGTTCGTGAATCCCGGCGTCGGCTGGAGGCTGTCGGCAACCGGGGTGGTCCTCGGTGCCCACGTGTTCAAGGCGCGCTGAACGCAAACGCCCGGGTACATGAACCAGCTGGTCGTCGCCGCACCGGTCTGCTTGATCATGGTGCCGCTCATGGTGCCCCCGAACCGCTCGCCACGCGCCATGGCCCCGATGGCCCCGGCACGGTTCTCGAGCGGAACGGGTCCCGGACGAACCTTCGCCGGACCGTCCACAACTACCCCGCCGGACGTGGGAAGGGCCATTGCGGGCAGCGCCCACATGCCGATCGCCACAAGTCCAAGCATGGCAAATAAGATTTTGCGCATTTTCACATCCTCCTTAGCGTTTCCTCGACTCGGAGTCCAATATCGGGAGGACTAGATTTGGAACCTGACATCACGGGATTAGGTACTACTCGTTGAGCTTGGAGTGGAGCATAGAGGCACCCGCTCGTTGGGACAGGGACCGAGCCAAACTGGGCGATCCTCTCTGCGATTTTCACCGACCTCCTTTCCTCGTATTTTGGATTTGGGTTCGCTAATTCTTTAGATCACATGCAGTAAGCGCTGACGTGAAGTGTTCTCACCTCCTTTGAAATCTCGTTGTTCTTCGCTAGTTAGCGCGATATTTGACCAAAGACCTGCCCGAAGACAAAGCGAGCCGCACCGTAGGCCCAGGCGATGTCGTTCGTCAGGTGTAATATCAACCGGTTCTATCGGTTGCGGCTGCCAGGAGACAAGTTATTTTGTCTCCTTTACCGCGCTAGTATAGGGGAAAAACCCGCTAATGTCAAACGGATTTTTGACCTGGGGCGCTTGGGAGTGCCGAGAAATCGGCCATTCGGAGGAAGGTTTGGCGTACGTCTTCGAGCAGCCCGAGCCGCCGGCGCCGGACCGCCGGATCGTCCACCATGACCATGACCGCCTCGAAGAATCGGTCGATCGCCGAGCGGAGCCCCAAAAGGTGGCGTAGGGCGGCGGAATAGTCGGACGGGTTGGCCTGCAGGTATGTCTCCACCGCCTGGCGGGCCATCTTTGTTTCAAGGTGGAGGTCCGCTTCGGCCCTCTCCCCGAAGGCCTCGGCGCGCTCCGCCAAGGGCTGCTTGGACGAGGAAACGTCCTCCGCGGGCGCCGAGCGTAAGATGTTCGCCGCGCGGCGGTACCCGATCATGAGTCCCTCGAAATCCTCGCTCTGCCTGATCTGGTCGATCGCCTTCGCGCGGGCCAGGACGTCGACCGGGTCGCCCGGGCGCACGGCGAGCACCGCCGACGCGGTCTCCCGGGTCACTCCCAGGTCCAAGAGCGCGCTCTCCACCCGCTGTTTCCAGAATTCGGGGAGCCCATCGCCCCCCTTGGAAATCCCGGCGCGGTCGAAGACCCCCTCGAGCCAGCGCGCGGCATCGAGCACGTCGAGCCGCCATCCGCTCTCCAACAGGATGCGAACAATGCCGTTGCCCGACCGGCGGAGGCCGTAAGGGTCTTGTGACCCAGTCACCTCGAGGCCCGCGCGGAATCCACCCACGATCGCCTCGATCTTGTCCGCGAGGCTGAGGAGGCGTCCCTCCGTCGTCGATGGAATCGGGTCGGACGGCCCTTCAGGCAGATAGTGCTCGCGGATCGCCTGGACCACCGCCGGGGACTCGCCGGAGGCCGCGGCGTACTCGGCCCCGATGATTCCCTGCAGCGAGGCGAATTCCTTGCCCGAGCGGACCATCTCACTGGCCAGGTCGGCCTTGCAGAGCAAGGCGGCGCGGCTCACCGCCTCCTTCGCCTTGGGGGCGAGCGGGCGGGCCAGCTCCTGCGCGAGCTCCGCCAAGCGCTGGGCCCGGTCATAGACCGTGCCGAGCCGCTCGTGCCAGACGATCCCCTTGAGACCCGGCAGCTTCGATTCGATTCCGCCCTTGAGGTCGTTCTCCCAGTAGAAGCGCGCGTCCTCGAGGCGGGCGCGGAGCACGATCTCGGCGCCCCGGCGAATCTCCTCGGCGCCGCCGCCGCGACCGCTCCGGATCATGACGAAGTGGGGGAGGATCGAGCGGTCCTCGCCTTCGACGGCGAAGTATCGCTGGTGCGCGCGCATCGCGGTCACGACCACCTGGCGCGGGAGCTTGAGGTACGCCGGATCGAATGAGCCGACGACGGCCTCGGGCCATTCGGTCAGGTTCGCGACCTCGTCCAGGAGCTCCGGGTCCTCGACGGCACGGCCGCGCAGGGGACCGGTCGCCCGCTTGAGCTCGTCGACGATGGCTTTGCGGCGCGCGTCGACGTCGATCATGACGCCGCGGTCGCGGAGGGACGCCTCGTACGTCGAGGGTCGGGAGATCTCGAGCCAATCCGGGGCGATGGTCCGATGGCCCCGGGTTCTCTTCCCCGAAGCGACGCCGAGCGCCTCGAACGGGAGGACCGAGCCGCCCCGGAGCGCGACGATCCACCGCACCGGCCGGGCGAAGCGCGCCGGTCCGTTCCAGTGCATCGTTTTCGGAAAATGGAGTCCCTGCACCCAGGACCCGAGGAGCCCGGGAAGGACCTCGACGGCCGGACGCCCCACGTCGCGAACGCGGGCGAGCAGGTACTCGCCCTTCGGGGTCGTGACGCGCTCGAGTGCTTCCACGGCGACGCCGGCCCCCTTCGCGAAGCCTTGGGCCGCAGGGGTCGGCTTCCCGGCCGCGTCGTAGGCGACCCGGACCGCGGGCCCGGTCACTTCGCGCTCGCGGTCCTCCTGGCGGTCCGCGAGACCTTCCACGATCAACGCGAGCCGTCTGGGGGTCCCGGTCGCGCGCACGGTCTCGAAGGCGAGGCGCGCCCCAGCGAGGCCGTCACGCGCCAGCTGGGCGAGCTCCTCGAGCGCGGGAGCGATGAACCCGGCCGGCAGCTCCTCGCAGCCGATCTCGAGAAGGACGCTCTCAGGCACGGGCGGCGACGGCGACCTCTCCGGCCCGCTCGGAATCCCGGAGCAGCGGGTAGCCCAGCGCCTCCCGCTGTTTCAGGTACGCGCCAGCGGCGGCGCGGGCCATCTTGCGCACTCGGGCGATCATCCCGACGCGCTCGGTCACGCTGATCGCGCCGCGCGCGTCCAGGAGATTGAAGACATGCGAGCACTTGATCACGTGGTCGTAGCCCGGCAGGACGAGGCCCACCTTGAGGAGGCGGTACGCCTCCCGCTCGAACTTCTCGAAGAGATCGAAGAGGAGCGCCGGATCCGAATGCTCGAAGTTGTAGGCGCACCACTCGACCTCGGATTGCATGAAGAGGTCTTCCCACTTGTGGTCCTTGGACCACTGGAGATCCATGATCCGGTCGACGCCCTGCAGGTAGCAGGCGATCCGCTCGATCCCGTACGTGATCTCCGCGGTGATCGGCTCCAGGTCGTAGCCGCCGGCCTGCTGGAAGTAGGTGAACTGCGTGATCTCCTGCCCGTCGAGCCAGACCTCCCACCCGAGTCCCCACGCACCCAGGGTCGGAGACTCCCAGTCGTCCTCCACGAAGCGGACGTCGTGCTTCTGAAGATCGATCCCGATGTGACGGAGACTGTCCAGGTAGACGTCCAGCACGTCTTCGGGCGAGGGCTTGAGGACGACCTGGTATTGATAGAAGAGCTGGAGGCGATTCGGATTCTTCCCGTACCGTCCGTCCTTCGGCCTGCGGGACGGCTCGACGTACGCGGCCTTCCAGGGCTCCGGTCCCAGCACGCGGAAGAACGTCGCCGGATTGAACGTGCCGGCGCCGACCTCGCTGCTGTAGGGCTGGAGGAGCGCGCAGCCCCGATCCGACCAGAACTGCTCGAGCCGGAGCAGGGTCTCCTGGAATGTCCGCGGGGGCTCGGCTTTCTTCAACGCGCTCACCGTGGGCTCCTCGCATAGCTTTCGATCCGCTCGCCGACGCGGGACGAGCGGAGACCCTCGAAGCGCTCTAAGTGCGCCGAGAGAAACCGCTCGACCGCGCGCGACACCTCGGGGCCGGGATAGCGCTCCATGACCCACGACTCCATCGAGGCGGGCGTGTGGTCTCCCAGCGCGAGCAGGGTCTTCCGCGCCCGCTCCGAGATCCGGAAGGCGCTGCCGTCGCCACCGCAGGGCGCGCCGCAGAGGAGCCCTCCGCGAAGGGGATGGAAGAGCCCGCCGCGCTCGAGCGGGGAGCGGCACTCCAGGCACGAGGTCAGCTCCGGCGCCAGGCCGAGGAATTTCAGGGCCTGGATCTCGAATCCGCGCAGGATCGCCTCGAGGGCCGGGTGCGAGGCCGTGCTCATGGAAGCGAGGCTCTGGGTCGCCAGGTCGAGGAGCTCGGCGTCGCCCGCCTCCCCGTACGCCGCGCGGTCGAGGAACTCGAGCACCGCGCCAGCGCGGGCGAACCGGTCGGGATCCTCCCAGAGCGAAGGCCAGTACGCGACGATGTCCGCCTTGGAGAGCAGCTGGAGGTCGCGCGCGAACTTCCGGTAGATGACCGCGTTCACCCGAACGCCCGGCTCGAGCGAAGCCCCGAACCGGCTCTTCGGACCGCGCGCGCCCTTGGCGACGCACCGGAGGAGGCCGTGGTCCGCGGTGAAGAGGTGGACGATCAGGCTCGTCTCGCCGAGGCGGTAGGAGCGGAGCACGAGCGCGTCGGTCTGCACGATCGCCACGGCTATGTCGCTCCCATCTCGTTTGGAGCCGGCTCCTGGCTCGAAAGGACGGGACCCGCCGGCACGACGACGCCTCCCGAGAGGATCATCTTGACCGCCTGCTCCACGCGGAGCGTGGTCGGAATCACCTGTTCGAGCGGGTAATAGACGAGGTGCCCCGTGGTCGGATTGGGAGGGGTCGGGATGAAGACGCCTTCCAAAGCCGTCCCCACCGCATCGTCCACCGAGCGCGGTGGCGGCGTGGTGACGAGCCCGATCGAGTAGACGCCGGGACCAGGGAACGGGACCAGCACGACGCGCTGGAACACGCCCTTCTTGTCGCTCAGGAGCGCCTCCCCCATTTCCTTGAGGGTCAGGTAGACGCCGCGAAGGAACGGAACCCGGAGAATCAGGCCCTCGAAGACGCCCCCGAGGGAGCGGCCGAGGATGTTGTTCGCGAGCGCGCCGGTGAGCGTGATGATCAGGATGACGGTGACGAATCCGATGCCCGGCACGCCGCCCGGGCGGATGTATCCCCCGCGCAGCGTCGCGCCCGTGAGGTGGTCCAAGAAGACGAAGAGCTTCCAGATGATGTAGCCCGTGATCACGACGGGCGCGAGGACCAGAAGGCCCGTCAGAAAGTAGGTCCGCAATCGTTTCAACATCTTGCCATCCTACCACTTCGCCCCGAGACCCATCCACGGGGAACTGCCCTTTAGAGCCTCTCCGAAGCCATCGCGGCGACGGTGCCGCCGAGCGCTCGGAGGAGGCGCGCCTCGAGGGCGGCCATGCGGCGCCGTTCCGCCGGCGTCCTGTGATCGTGCCCGAGAAGATGGAGGAGGCCGTGGACCACGAGGTGCGCGACCTCGCGCGGATAGGCCCTTCGGGCGGCGCGTGCCTGCGCTCGCGCGGTCTCGAGCGAGATGTAGATCTCGCCGAGGAAGATCGGGCGGGAGGGATCGGCGATCGATTCCGGATTCGCGAGCGGGAACGAGAGGACGTCTGTCGCCTGATCGGACTCGCGGTAGTCCAGGTTCAGCCGGCGGATCATGGCGTCGTCCGTCAGGACGATCGATGCGGTCGCGAGGGGACGTCCGAGGCGCTCGAGCGCGCCGCGGACCAGGGACTTAAGAATGATCGATCTTAAGCCGGGATTTCTCTCCGTGGACGCGACGCTGATCGGCGCGACCGGGGCGTTCCGCTGCGGGCGCGCCCGGGTAGTCGACCCGCGCGTGGAAGAGCGCCGTGAGGATCGGGATGAAGCTTTCGCGGACCTTCGCGAGGTCTTCGAACGTAAGCGGGCTCTCATCGAGCTGACCGTCCTTCACTCGGGCGTCGAGGATCCGGGTCACCACTCCGCGGATGCGGCTGGGCGTCGGCTCCGAGAGGGAGCGCGCCGCCGCCTCCACCGCGTCGGCTAGCATCAGCACCGCGGTCTCCTTCGATCGCGGCTTCGGCCCAGGATAGCGGAAGTCCCGCTCCTCGGTGGTCGGGTCGGCCTCCCGCGCCTTGTGGTAGAAGAAGCTCATCAGGGTGGTCCCGTGGTGCTCGAGGATCGCGTCCACGATCGACAGCGGGAGCCGTTCCTTGCGCGCGATCTCCGCCCCTTCCCGCACGTGCGCCTCGATGATGAGGGAGCTCATCGTCGGCGAGAGCTTCTCGTGCCGGCTTCGGGCGCTCGATTGATTTTCCACATAGTACTCGGCCTTTTCGATTTTGCCGATGTCGTGGTAGTAGGCGCCGATCCGCCCCAAAAGCGGGTTCCCCCCGATCGCGCTGGCCCCCGCTTCGGCCAGGCTCCCCACCACGAGGCTGTGGTGGTAGGTCCCGGGCGCCTCGAGCATCAGCCTCTTGAGAATCGGACGATTGAGGTCGGCCAGCTCGAGCAGCGTGATGTCGGTCGTGACCGAGAACACCGTCTCCAAGATAGGCAGGAGGAGCGTCACGGTCAGCACCGAGGCGAAGCCCGCAGCAACGCCCCAGAGGGCACGCCGGAGCAGGATGCTCCCCAGCGCTCCGTCCACGAGGCCCATGGCCACGATCGCGAGGGCGTAGGCGAGCCCGATAAGGATCATGGGACGGTAGAAGTCGCGCCGGCGCCGTACCCCGGTTGCCGTCGCGATGGCCGCGATTCCCGCGAGCGCGCTCCCGGTCATGAACGGAAGGCCGAGACCGAAGACGACGCACGTCAGGAGCGACGCCACCAGAGTGGCCGCGAACGCGAGGGCCTGCCCGAACAGGAGCGCGCAGGTGAGCGAGAGCACGGTCACGGGGATCAGCATCTCGTAGCCGCGGAATTGATTCACGACGACCCATCCGACTCCCATCACGGAGGCGGTCAGAAACGCGAGCAGCAGAAGGAGGTTCGGCTCCCGGTACACCGTCGCGTGGTTGATTTTCAGATAACCGACGAATCCGAGGATCAGGAAGGTGATCAACGTGAGGCGTCCCAGGAGCGGCAGCATGTCCTGGCGCCACGCGGTCGAGATCCGCGTGCGGGCGTTCCACGCCCGAAGCGATTCGAGTCTCCGGATATGCTCGGCGGTCGCGATCTCGTGGCTCCCGATGATCTTCTCGTCCCTGCGGACGAGCCCGTCGTAGGGATCGACCTCGTCGCGCGCGGCCGCGCGGAGCCCCTCCGTCGTCGACGCCTCGAACCGAAGGCTCGGAGAGACGACCGCGGAGATCAATTCCTGGAGCGCCTGCGTGGCCTCGGGTCGGACCGGGAACGCGCGCTGCCCCTCCTCCCAGGCCATCTCCCGGAGCGAAGCGCGGTCGTGGAGGGCTCCCCACGGGACGCGAACGCGGATCCCGTCCCGCTCGACCGAGGGACCGACCGCGTCGGTCTCGAGGCGCGCGCTCTCGATCTCGGGGAGTAGGCCCGCCGTGTAGGCCTGCTCCGCGATTCGCCGCGCGAGCACGATGAGGCGCCTGCCTTCCGGTCCGGCGAGGATGCGAATCGTTTCCGTGGAGATGCCGAGCGACCGGAGCCGCGCGCCGAGCCGGCTTCCGGCGCCCAAGCCGGCCCCCTCCGCGCCGGCGAGGGAGTCGAGCAGCGCGTGAACGCGCGGGGCGATCGCGGGGTCCACCGAATAGACGGGGGCCACGCGGCGAGCCGCGGTCGCCTGCTCCCCGCGCAGGCGGTCCTTATCTTTGAGTACGTAGAACTGGAAGGGCGCGATGATGTCCCGCCGCGAGGGGAATCCCTCCCGGAGGGTCGTCACCTCGAAGGACGGCTCGCGCGGGAAGAGGAGACAGGCAAAGAGGAGGAAGGCGACGAGCAGCGCCGCGCGCCGGGTCCGCCAGCCGAAGAGGCGCCTCAGGCGCGCCGATCCGCCGCTCTTGTCGCGCCGGCGCGATTCCAGGACTTTCAGGGGTTCAGCGGCCATCTCTTCCCCGGGAGCCGTCGTGGTTCGACTTCCCATGCTCTTCGAACGCGCGGATGATCTCCCGGACCAGGTGGTGCCGCACCACGTCGCGCTCGTTCAGGTAGACGAAGGAGAGATCCGGAACGCCCTTCAAGATGGCTTGGATCTCCACGAGGCCCGAGGCGTGCTGCGCCCCGAGGTCGATCTGCGTGATGTCGCCGGTGATGACCGCCTTCGAGCCGTAGCCCAGACGCGTCAGGAACATCTTCATTTGTCCGACGGTCGTGTTCTGGGCCTCGTCCAGAATGACGAACGCGCTGTTCAGGGTCCGTCCGCGCATGTAGGCAAGCGGAGCCACCTCGATCACGCCGAGCTCGAGGAAGCGCCGGATCTTCTCGTACGAGAGGAGATCGTTGAGCGCGTCGTAGAGCGGACGCAGATAGGGATCGACCTTGTCCTTCATGTCCCCCGGCAGGAAGCCGAGATTCTCCCCCGCCTCGACCGCGGGCCGGACAAGCAGGATCCGCTCGACCTGGCGCGACTTCAGGGCGTGAACGGCCGCGGCGACGGCGAGGTAGGTTTTTCCGGTTCCGGCCGGCCCGATCGAGAACACGATGTCGTGCTTCTGGAGCGCCGCCACGTAGCGCGCCTGCCCCAGCGTCTTGACCCGGATCGTCCGCTTGTCGAAGGAGAACAGGACCGGCCGGTCGTAGAGCTGCATCGACGCGTTCCGATCGGTGGGATCGGTGTTCCCGATGAAATTATGTACGTCGTGCTCCTCGAGCACGGCGCCGCGGCGCACGAGATCGGCGAGGGCGCCCAGGATCGAGCTCACCTCATCGACGGGCGCGGGCTCGCCGCGCACCGCGATCTTTCCGTCGCGGTAGGTGAGCTGGACCGGATAGCTGCGCTCCACCAATCGCAGGTTGGCGTCGTTTCTCCCGAAAAGGGAGAGCGGGTCGAGATCTTCAACGGCTACGGTGCGTGTCGTTTCGCCCGGCTGGGTGCTCATCGCGGTATTTCGATCTCCTGTCCTGGATAGATGCGATCGGGGTTCTGGATCCGGTCGCGGTTCGCTTCGTAAATTCGTTGCCACTCCGCGGAGCGCCCCAAAACGTCGGCGCGGCCGCTGATCCGCCAAAGGGAATCGCCTTGCTTCACGACATACGTACCGGCCCGCGGGGCCGCGGGGCTCTGCTTTTCGGCGGGCGCGCCGCCGTTCCGCGTCCGCTCCGCGGCCAGGCTATCCTCGAGACGCGCGGCGAAAGCGCGGAGCGATTCGACCTCCGCTCCCCTGGAGGCGGCCCTTCGCGTGATCGCCGCCAACGCCTCCTGGGCATCGGCGACCTGCCCGCGGTAGTTCTCGCGCTGCTCCGCGAGCTCGCCGCAGTATTCCTCGCGCTGCTCCTTGCTCAACTTCTTGTACTCCTTCTCCGAATAGTAGTCCCCCAAGGACGCGTCCGCGACGCGCAGCACCGGCTTCCCGCACCCGGCCCCCATGACCCAGAGCGCCGCCGCGCAGGCGGCCGTCGCGAGCTTCAACGGCGCTTCGCGCGGGCGATCGAGTCGAGCGCCGCCTGGGCCGCGGTGATCCGCCGCCCAACCTCCTCGCGCTGGCCCGACAGCGCCCGCTCCTCGCGCGTCGCCCGCGTCAGATCCTGCTCCAGCCGCTCGCTCTCGCTGCGAAGCCGGTCCAGCTCCGTCGTGGGGGTCGGGCAGGGCGCCGTGGCGCCGCCGCAGCCGGCAGCGGAAATGATCAGGATCAGGAGGGCCCGGCCCGGCCAGAATCGTACCGGCTGACAAGCGCCCGGCCGCCTCATCCGGCCCGGGTTGACGGCCCTGGACCGGGGGGAGCATTTCGGCGTTAAGTTATCTATTTCTCGCAATTTAACTGGCTCTGCGATCCACCAAAGGGGTCCCCCGCCACAGGCTGACCGTAGGCATTGGGGCGGACGAAGTCAATAGCGGCCCCCAGGGCGCTTTCATCGCAATGCAGGAAGGGTACCATCGGGGCGCGCGGGGCGGTGGGACCGGCCGGGCGGCCCCGGCCGAACAGGATCAGGGGCTCCCGAGAATCTTGAGGTGCAGCTCCTTGAGGTCGGCCGGATCGATCGGCGCGGGGGCGTCGTCCATCAGTGAGGTCGCGCGCGCGGTTTTCGGGAACGCGATCGCGTCGCGGATCGAGTCGCCGCCGTGGAAGAGGACGACGAGGCGGTCGAGGCCGAGCGCGATGCCGCCGTGCGGCGGGGCGCCGTACTCGAACGCCTCGAGCAGGAAGCCGAATTTCTCCTTCGCCTCCTCCGGGGTCATGCCGATCACCTCCATGACCTTCTCCTGGATGTCCTTCCGGTGGATTCGAATGCTCCCGCTCGCCAGCTCCTGCCCGTTCGCGGCCAGGTCGTAGAGCTGCGCGTGTACGCGCCCCGGATCGGTCGTCAGGTGCGCCAGGTGCTCGTCGAGCGGCATCGTGAAGATGTGATGGGCCGGCGCCCACGCGTTCCGCTCCTCGAGCCTCTCGAAGAGCGGGAACTGGTGCACCCACACAAAGCGGTAATCCTTGGGATCGAGCTTGCCGTGCGAGCCTCCGATCTGGACGCGCAGGTGCCCGAGCGCGCGCTGAACCACGGCCCTGGGCCCTGAAGCGAGGAGGAGGAGCGCGCCCTCCTCGGCGCCGGCCGCCTTGATGAGCCTTCCCACGAGATCTCCCGAGAAGTGCTTCGCGATCCCGCCGTCGAGCGCGCCCCCTTTGACGCGGGCCCATGCGAGGCCCGCGACGCCCATCTGCTTCGCCGCCGCTTCCCACGCGTCGATCTCCCGCCGCGACGCGCCCGCCAAGCCGCGGGGCGCGAGGGCGCCCGTCATCGATCCCGGTGCGGCCGCCTTCGCTTCACGGAACTTCTCGAACGCGCTCTCGCCGGCGACCTCGGTCACGTCCTCGATCTCGAACGGGATGCGGAGATCGGGCTTGTCGCTGCCGAAACGCTCCATCGAATCGCGATAGGTCAGACGCGTAAATGGAATCTTGAGCTCGCGGCCCAGGTCGCGGCGGAACACCGACGCGAGCATTCCCTCGACGACCTCGAAGACATCGTCCTCGGTGACGAACGTCATCTCGAGATCGATCTGGGTGAACTCGGGTTGTCGGTCGGCGCGCAGGTCCTCGTCCCGCAGGCATCGGGCGATCTGGAAGTAGCGATCGAAGCCCGAGACCATGAGGATCTGCTTGTAGAGCTGGGGCGACTGAGGCAGCGCGTAGAACTTCCCGGAATGGAGCCGCGCGGGCACCACGTAGTCGCGGGCCCCCTCCGGCGTCGGCCGGACCAGCATCGGCGTCTCGATCTCCAGGAAATCATGGTCCGAGAGGAACTCCCGCACGCTCCGCGTCATCGCGTGGCGAAACGCGAGGCTGGTCTGGAGCGGCTCCCGCCGCAGGTCCAGATAGCGATAGCGCAGCCGCAGGTCCTCGGACGCCGTCACCGTCTCGTCGAGCGGGAACGGCGGGGTGCGGCTCGTGTTCAGGATCGAAAGGGATTCGGCCTCGAGCTCGACGCCGCCCGTCGGGATCTCCGGATTCTCGCTCCCCTTGGGGCGTCTCAGGACCTTCCCCTCGACCAACACGACGTACTCGCTTCCGATGGAGCGGGCGCGCTCCATCATTTCGTTGTCGAGCTGCTCGGGACGGAAGACGACCTGCGTGATTCCGTAGCGGTCGCGAAGGTCGAGGAAGAGGACCCCGCCGTGATCGCGGGTCCGCTGGGCCCAGCCCATCAGGCGGGCCTTCATCCCCGCGTGCTCGGGCCTGAGATCGCCGCAGCGGTGCGACCGCTTGCGGCCCTTCAGCGGCTCGATCATCGCGGCGCCTCCTCCGGTGCGGGGTGCTCGAGGAGCCACCGACGCAGGGACTCGGCGGACTCCTGCTTCGCCTCGTCCTTGCCGGCCCGCAGGTCCCGAACCGGGTGGCCGTCCGGATCGGCGGGAACGAACACCGCGTACCGGGCGCCGACCTTGGCCGCCCACTTGAGCTGAGAGGACGCGTTCCGCCCGCTCGGATCCACCATGACGCGCAAAGCGTCCTTGGCGTCGTACCGGGCCACGTTTCGGAGGCTCCGCGCGAACTTCAGGGCCTCCCACGTCGCGGAAGGCTCCCGCGCCACGACGCAGACGTCGGGCCGGGCGGGTTGGGCAAGGTCGATCGGCCCCGTGGACATCAGAAGCCGCTCCATCCCGATCGAGAAGCCGATGGCGGGCGTCGCGGGGCCTCCGAGCTCACGGACCAGCTCATCGTAGCGGCCGCCGCCGCCCACGGCGTTCTGCGCGCCCAGCTGGGACGCATACGCCTCGAAGAGCGTCCGTGTGTAGTAGTCGAGACCGCGCACGAGGCGCGGCGCCGTCTCCTGGGAGATCCCAAGTGCGTCGAGCCCGGCCCGCACCGCGTCGAAGTGCTCGCGGCAGGGGTCGCAGAGCGATTCGAGGACGCTCGGCGCGCCCGCGATGACCGGCTGGCACGACGGGACCTTGCAGTCGAGAATCCGGAGCGGGTTGGTCTTCAGCCGCTCGCGGCAGTCCCCGCAGAGCCGCTCGGACTGGGCCGTGAAGTATTCGCGGAGGCGCTCCCGGTAGACGGGACGGCACGTCGCGTCCCCGAGCGAGTTGACATGCACCTTGATCTCGTCGAGACCCGCGGAGCGGAGGATCGAGCAGAAGAGGTCGATCATCTCGACGTCGGCGGCCGGGGCGGCGGGCCCCAGGAGCTCCGCGCCGATCTGCCAGAACTGCCGGTATCGGCCCGCCTGCGGCCGCTCGTAGCGGAACATCGGCCCGATGTAATAGAGGCGCGCCAGCGGATCGGCCTGGCCCAGCGAGTGCTCGAGGTAGGCGCGGACGACCGGCGCCGTCCCCTCGGGACGCAGCGTGAGCGAGCGCCTCTTCCGATCCTCGAAGGTATAGAGCTCCTTCCGCACGATGTCGGTGGCCTCCCCGACGCTCCGCACGAAAAGATCGGTCGCCTCGAAGATCGGGGTCCGCACCTCGCGATATCCGTACCGGCTCATCACGTCGCGCGTGCTCGACTCGAGCCGGTCCCAGCGCTCGCTCTCCCCCGGAAGGATGTCGCGGGTCCCCCGCGGCACCTGAAACTTGCTCGCCAAAAAACTCTCTCCTAGCGGTCCGCGTCCTTGACTTCTCGTCCTCGGCCGCGGAGCGGGCCTACGTGGACGACCTGCGTGAGCACGACGGCCGCCGTGATCGCGGCCAGGTCGGTCAACCAATCCAGCGGGTCGCTCTGCCGGCCGGGAACGAAACCCTGGTAGATCTCGTCCAGGCAGCCGACGCCGGCGCCGATCGCGACGGTCGCGATCGTGACGACGAACGCGCTTCCGCGGGTGAATGTGTAGCGAATGGCGCGCCCCAGGAGCAATCCGAACAGCGAATACTCCATCAAGTGCTCGAGCTTGTCCATGTACGGGAAGAGGCTCGGGATGCGGTTCCCGTGGATCGAAGAGAGCGAGAAGATCAGCCCGATGTACGCGAGGACGGGGAGCCAGTACCGCAGAAAGAGGGCCCGGCCTCGCGGTCCGGGCCCTATTTGCTCGGAGCTAGGGGCGGTCAAACCGGGTGACGCTCCAGATGTTCGTCCCGCGCCGCTCGGTGTTGTAGATGCCGTTCAGTCCGTAGTGATCCACCCGATTTGAGACGAAGAAGATCGCGGTGCCGTCGGGCGAGAACCGGGGACGGGAATCGTCCGCGGGCCCGAAGGTGACGCGCTTCGCGGTGCTCGGGTCGCTGGAGCCCGCGTTGATGATCCAGATGTCGCGGTCTCCGCCGATCGGGTTCCGCTTCGTGTAGATGATGTAGCTGCCGTCGGCGGACCAGTCGGGCTCCGTCGCCGTACTGTCCGCGAGCCACTGCGCGGCCGAACCCTGCTCCGGCGAGGTCGGGAACTTGAAGAGGCCCCGCGGCTGCTGATTCGTGTTCCCGAAGAACTTGTATCCCGCGCAGACGATCGAGTCGGGAAGCCCGTTGCCGTCCACGTCCGGGCCCCAGTTGGGCATCAGGAACGTACCGAAGCCTTCGACGTTGTCTGCGAGCACGCGGTTCGGCGGCGTATTGGTGAAGAGGAGGTCGATGTCCCGGAACCAGGGTTTTGGATTGAACACACTCGTCGAATCCGAGTTGTAGAGGAGCCATCGTGCCGTGCGCGAGAAGCGCGGGTTCGCGAGCGTGAGCTGGTCGGGATACCAGGACACTGCTCGTAGCGCCATCGACGGGTCTCCCCCGGTGCCCGGCAGGAGCCAGATGGAGGTGGAATCCGAGGCCGTGCGCCGCCCCGCGAAGGCGATCTGCAGCCCGTCCGACTGCATGCTCGGCGACGTGATCCTTGCGAAATCCTGGGTCAGCTGCACCGGCGAGAGGCCGGGGGCCGAGAGGCTATAAATGTCGGCCGCGCCCGTCGCGATGTTCCGGAATTGCGCGAACAGGACGCCGCCCGTCTGAATGGGCGACGGATCGAACTGCACTTCCGGGCTTTGCGTCCACCGGGCGAACTCGTTGTCTACGTAGACCTGGAACGTCATCGTCTTGAAGTATGACCCAGAGACGATCGAGACCGTGACCGGGTAGGTGCCGACGGCGTTGGGTGCCCTCCAGACCGCGGTGGCGCCGGTCGAATCGATCAAGGTCCCAGCGCTGACGCTCCAATGATATGTGATGGAGAGGCCGCTCACGTTCGTGACGATCGCGGTGAATTCATTGGTCGTGTCCCGAACGGCCGGCTCGTGATCGGCGGAGATGCCGGTGATGAGCGGCGAATAGACCCCGGCGTCTTTGATCGATCCGGTTGGGTTCTTGGCACAACTCGAGAGGACCAGGAGGAGGCTGGCCCCCACCCACAACCCTCGCATCCACTTCATAAAAGGAAAAACTCCCTTCTGGGGGACACGGCAGCGGTGTGGTCAAACGGTACCAAGCGGACGGACCCCGCGTCAACGGGGCGTTCCGGCGCCCGAAACTAGAGGTATCGCCCCTCGGCCTCGCGCAGCACCGAGAGGAATTCCTCCGGGGTCCGGCTCTGCCGGAGGGCGTTCCGGACCGACTCCTCCTTGAGGAGGCGGGAGACGTTCGCGAGAGCCTTCACGTGGGGGCCGCGGAGGCTCTCGGGAGAGACCAGGAGGATGAAGAGGCTCGCCGGCTCGCCGTCCATGGAATCGAACTCCATGCCGGACGGGGAGACGCCGCAGGCGGCGACGAGGTGGTCGAGCAGCCGGGTCTTCCCGTGTGGGATCGCCACCCCGTTTCCGATCCCGGTCGACATCATCGACTCGCGCTGGAGCACCTTGCTCAGGATCTCGCCCCGGGTATTCACCCCGTGCGCGGCCTCCAGGAGCTGAACCAGCTCCTTGATGACCGATTCCTTATCTCGAGCTGCGAGGGACAGGCTGACTGCTTTGTCGTTGAGCAGCTCGGACAGGTGCATGAGCTCCCCGAAGTGGCGTGGGCGCGGTTTTGATTGCGGAGGGTGGAGCGCGACCCGTGAGACGCGAGGCGCCACGCTACCGTCCGCCCACTCGGAGCGTCAAGCGCGAAATGGCCCGGAGCGGACTTTATCGCCCCGCGGCGACCGCCTCGCGCTTCTCCGCGCGCTCGAAACGGAACGGCGCCTCCTCGTCCTTCGCCAGGCGTACGCGGACGGTGTCGCCCGACTTGAACTCGCCCTTGAGGATCGCCTGCGCGAGCGGGTTCTGCACGCGATGCTCGATGACGCGGCGGAGCGGCCTGGCGCCGAAGACGGGGTCGTAGCCCTCCTTGGCGAGAAGATCGAGGACGTCCGTGTCGAAGGCGAGCTTGAGCTCGCGATCCTGAAGCCGGCGTTCCACCTTCCTGAGCTCGAGGCTCACGATCTGGCGCAGCTCCGCCTGTCCGAGAGGCTCGAAGACGAGGATCTCGTCGATCCGGTTGATCAGCTCCGGCCGGAAGTGGCCGCGCAGCGCCTGCATGAGCCGCGGGCGCAGAACTTCGGATGACGCGGCGCCCGCTTCGAGGATCAGATCGCTCCCGATGTTGCTCGTCATGACGATGAGGGTGTTCTTGAAGTCCACCGTCCTGCCCTGCCCGTCGGTGAGCCGCCCCTCTTCCAGCACTTGTAAGAGGACATGCGCGACGTCGGGATGCGCCTTCTCGATCTCGTCGAGCAGCACCACGGAATAGGGACGGCGCCGGACCGCTTCGGTCAGCTGGCCGCCCTCCTCGTACCCGACGTAGCCCGGCGGCGACCCGATGAGGCGCGCCACGGCGTGCCGCTCCTGGTACTCGGACATGTCGATCCGGATCATGGCGCGCTCGGTGTCGAATAGGAATTCGGCCAGAGCCCGCGCCAGCTCCGTCTTCCCGACGCCCGTCGGACCGAGGAAAAGGAACGAGCCAAGCGGTCGGTTGGGGTCCTGAAGTCCCGCCCGGGCGCGCCGGACCGCGTCGGAGACCGCGCGCACGGCGGCATCCTGACCGACCACGCGCTCGCGGATCCGGTCCTCCATGTGGAGGAGCTTCTGGAGCTCGCCCTCGATCAGCCGCTGCACGGGAATGCCGCTCCAGCGCGCGACGACCTCGGCGATGTCCTCCTCGTCGACTTCCTCCTTGAGGAGCTTCAAATCCTTTTGTATCGCGGCGAGGGCCGCCGTATCGGCCGCGAGCTGCTGTTGGAGTTTTGGAAGGTCGCCGTGTCGGAGCCGAGCGACCCTCTCGAGATCGCCGGCCCGCTCCGCCTGCTGCTCCTCGAGCCGGAGCGCTTCGATCCTCTCGCGCGCCTGGATGATCTTGGAAAGCGCGGCGCGCTCCTTCTCCCAGTGCGCCTTGAGGCGCGTGAGCTCGGCCTCGGTCTCGGCGATCTCCTGCTCGATGAGGCCGCGGCGCGCCTTCCCCGCGGCGTCCTTCTCCCGCTTCAGCCCGAGGCGCTCGATCTCGAGCTGGCGCCGCTTCCGCTCGAGCGTGTCGATCTCGACCGGCATGCTGTCGAGCTCGATCCGGAGCCGGGAGGCCGCCTCGTCGACCAGGTCGATCGCCTTGTCCGGGAGCTTCCGGTCGGGGAGATAGCGCTGCGACATGATCGCGGCCGCGACGAGCGCGGCGTCCTGGATCTTCACCTTGTGGAAATTCTCGTAGCGCTCGCGAAGACCCCGGAGGATCGCGATCGTCTGCTCCACGGTCGGCTCCGAGACCAGGACCGGCTGGAAGCGCCGCTCCAGCGCGGCGTCCTTCTCGATTCTCTTCCGATACTCGTCGAGGGTGGTCGCGCCGATGCAGTGGAGCTCCCCTCGGGCGAGCGCCGGCTTCAGGAGATTCGAAGCGTCCAGCGCCCCCTCGGCGGCACCGGCGCCGACCAGCGTATGGAGCTCGTCGATGAAGAGAATCACCTGGCCTTCCGCGCGGGTAATCTCACGTAAAACCGACTTGAGGCGGTCCTCGAACTGCCCCCGGTACTGCGCGCCCGCGAGGAGCGCCCCGAGATCGAGGGCGAGGAGCTTCCGCTCCCGAAGCCCGGCGGGAACGTCCCCGTCCACGATCCGCTGCGCCAGCCCCTCGGCGATGGCGGTCTTCCCCACGCCGGGCTCTCCGATCAGGACCGGGTTGTTCTTCGTGCGGCGAGAGAGGACCTGGATCACGCGGCGGATCTCCTCGTCGCGGCCGATGACGGGATCGAGCGCTCCCTTGCGGGCCATCTCGGTGAGATCCCGCGCGTACTTGGCGAGGGCTTGGTACTTCTCTTCGGGATCGGGGCTCGAGACCTGCTCGCCGCCGCGCACGCTCAGGAGCGCCTGGTAGACCGCCTCGCGGGTCGCGCCCGCGGCGCGGAGGATCTCCCCCATCGGGGAGGAGACGGCCGGGTCGAGCGCGGCGAGGAGCATGTGCTCGGTGCTCACATATTCGTCGCGGAGGCGCCCGGCTTCGGACTCGGCATGCTCGAGCAGCTCGCCGATCGTCGGCGAGAGGACGGTCTGCCTCCGGCCGGACACCTTGGGAAGGGCGCGCAGGCGCTCTTCGAGGAGCTTTTCGATTCGATCGACGGGAACCCGGGCGGCTTCGAGGATCGGGAGGACGGCTCCGTCCTTCTGCTCCAGCAGGGCCTGGAGAACGTGCTCGGTTCCGACTTCGGGGTGACCGGCGCGCTCGGCGGCCTTCTGCGCGGCGGAGAGGGCCTCCTGGCTCTTCGTGGTCAGGCGATCGAATCGCATGGTCTGTCTTGCGCGCGCTCCGGAGGGTCCGCTGCTGCTCAGCCGCGGTCATCATACCGCCGCCCGAGCGCGCCTTGAAAGCGCGACCTCCCGCGTGCGACAATCCGTGCCCTCCATGGCGCGTCCGGGCCCCTACCAGCAATCGGATCTCGTCCAAGTCTGGGACCGGGTCGCCTTGAGCTACGCGGATATCGACCTCACGGCCCCGGACCACCGCGCCTACCACGAGCATGTCCTCGAGCGGATCGGGCCGCCCGCCGGGCGCGCGATCTGCGAGGTGGGCTGCGGCTCGGGGACAACGAGCGCGATCCTGGGCGGGCTCGGAGCCCGGGTGACGCTGGTGGACCTCTCCCCCCGCTCGCTGGCCCTCGCGCGTGGCCACTTCGAGCGTCTGAAGCAGCACGCCGACTACTGCCGGCAGGACGGGCTCCGGATGGGATTCCGCGACGCTTCGTTCGACGTCGTCTGGAACGGCGGGGTCATCGAGCACTTCAGCGACGAGGGAAAGGTCGCGTTGATGCGGGAGATGTGGCGCGTGACGCGCCCCGGAGGGCTCCTGCTCATCATGGTCCCGAACGCGCTCGACCTGCCGTTCATGCTTGGGAAGAAGATCGCGGAATGGCGGGGGAAATGGATTTTCGGATTCGAGGATGATCTATCGGAGTCGCGATTCCGCGGACTCGCCGGGGCGGCCGGCGTCGCCGTCGCGGAGTTTCACGCGCACAACCCGATTGTCGGATGGTGGTTCTTGCCCTGGGGAAGGGCGATCACCGGGCGGTTGGGCCTGAACACGCTCCGCTGGCACGCGAAGCGGTCCCGATTCGGGCACGTGCTGACGCTCGCGGCGAGAAAGCCCTAGAGCTAGCCGCTCCGCGCCGTCTTGCTGCGGCGCCCTCCGGTTTCCGGACCCGGCAGGCGCTCCCGGGCGGCCGCGGCCTCCGAGCTCTTGGGGTACTTCTGGATGAGCATGCGGTAGTACTTGTTCGCCTCGTCGGCATTCTTCAGGCGGGAGTACGAGAGCCCGATCTTGAGGAGCGCGGACGGCACCTTGTCCGCCTTCGGGTAGTTCTGCACGACCTTCTGAAACTCCGGAATCGCCCCCGCGAAGTCCCCGGTCGCGTAGCTGCACTCTCCGATCCAGTACTGCGCGTTGTCGGCGACCTCGGTGTCGGAGAAATACCGCAGGTAGGTCTGGAATGACTCGCGGGCGAGGTTGTAGCGGCCCGCGGCCACGTCCGAGTAGGCGGCTTGATACATCGCCTCGGCGTCGGGCGTCCCGGTCGAGTCGAACGTCGCGCCACGCGCCGCTCGGACGCTGTCGGCGGAGCCCAGGCGCTGCTTGACGGTATCCACCTTCTGCGCGAGCCGCGTGAATTTGGCCCCCGATTCCTCCAGTTGGCCCCCGAGCACGTCGAGCCGCTGGGAAATCTCGGCCATCTTCGCTTCGTTGTTCGCGCGCGTCGCCTGGAGTCCTTCCCGCGTCGCGTCCACCTTCTTCTCCAGCGTGCCGACGCGCTTCATCAGCTCAGCCTGCGAGGTGAGCAGGCTGTCGAGCGCCGACCGGCTCGAGTTGTAGTAGCCGCCGGGCGCACAACCGGCGGCGGCGAGCGCCCCCGCGATCCAGAGCGCTGCAGCCGCCGGTATGAGTGTAGGTTTCCGGATCACTTCGAGACGAAGTGCGCGCGGCGGTTCTTGGACCAGGAAGACTCGTCGTGACCGGAGTCGAACGGACGCTCTTTCCCGTACGAGATCGTCGTGAGGCGGACCGCGGCGATCCCATAGCTCACAAGGAACTCCTTCGCGGCCTTCGCCCGGCGCTCGCCGAGGGCGAGGTTGTACTCGACCGATCCGCGCTCGTCGCAGTGCCCCTCGACGATCGCCTTGGCGCTGCCGTGGCTCTCGAGATACCGGGCGTTGTTCTCCAAGACCGTCTTGGCGTCGGCCCGAAGCGACGCGTCGTCGAAGTCAAAGAACGCGTCCGAGAGCGACATTTTCGCTTCCGACTGGTCGTCGGACGACGGCGGCGGAGGCGGTGGCGGAGATTCGGTCTGGGTTTGTTCCGGCGCCGATGGAGGCGGCGGAATTGTCGAGACCTTCTTGGACGATGCGCAGCCCACAGCCGCGACGATCGCGGCCAGAAGAGCCGCGAGCACGAGCGTTGCAATGCTTGGCGATCGGCTCATGATTGGTTCCCCCATTCGGTTCAGTCCTTTGGGCGACAATAACTTCCAGCTACTTCCAACCTAGCATAGCGGCTCAAAACAAATCAACCCGAAGTGGGCTGAGTGGTCTGTTTCCGGGGTCTCGGCCCGACCGCCGGATTGAACGTGTCCTCCCCCTGGGTAAGTTGAACAACGTCACTTCCGTCCGGATTCATCATGAAGATCTGGCGCTTTCCCAGCCTGGAGCTGCTGAAGTAGATCTTCCGCGCGTCGGCGGACCAGCGCGGGTTCTCGTTGTGTCCCGCATCGTAGGTGATCTGGACCGGGTTCTGCCCGTTGGAGTCCATCACGATGACGTCGAAGACCGCGTCGTGCCTGGAGGCGTAGACGATCTTGTCCCCCTTGGGAGACCACTGCGGCGAGTCGTTGTACTTCCCTTCGAGCGTCAGCAGACGCTGGTTCGAGCCCTCGGTGTCCATCACGTAGATCTGCGGAGAACCCGAGCGGTCCGACGTGAACACGATCTCCCTTCCGGTGGGGCTGAACGAGGGCGACGAGTCGATCCGCTCGTTCCGGGTGAGGCGGCGCGCCGTCTGGGCGTCGCGGCTGATGATGTAAATCTCGGCGTTCCCGTCACGCGAGAGCGTGCAGGCGATCCACTTCCCGTCGGGGGAGTAGCAGGGCGCGGTGTTGAGCCCCGGCCGGGTCGAAAACGGATACGACGCCCCGCGCTTCTGGTCAAACAGGTAAAGGTCGGGGTTCCCGCGCTTGAACGTCGTGAAGGCGATCTCGCTTCCCCACGGCGCCCACGCCGGGGAGAGGGCAAGGCTTCGGTCATGGGTCAGCTGCCGGGCGTTCTGTCCGTCATAGTCCGCGACCCAGATTTCCTTGTACCGCCCGTCCTGGCGTATGAAGGCGATCCTCGTCTCGGCGATTCCCCGCTCCCCGGTCAACGCCTCGAGCACGTCGTCGTTGAAGCGGTGCATCACGGCCCGGAGGTCGCTTGCCCCGAAGGGGTAACTGCGCCGGAACACGGATTCGGCCGTTCCAAGATCGAACACCTCGCCCGTGAATCGGAACATTCCCCCCGCGGCCGCCTCGACCAGGCCCTCCACGCGCACGCTTCCGGATTGGCTCGGAGAGGGCGTGAGCTTTTCTCGAAGCGGATCGACGTCGGCCACCGCGAAGACGCCCGAGAGATCGAAGTCGTGTCGAACGACCCCACGAGCCTCATCGGCCACGCTCTGCGCGCCGCCCTCCGCGCGGAAACGCGCGAGATAGAGCGGCGATTTGACGGTGCCCGAAGCCTGGATGCCGATGCGCACGTCCGTCTGGGACCGCGCCGGGGCTGGCCCGAAGAAGGCGAGGGCGAGGAGGAGCCAGGGAATGACGCGCCCGCGGGCGCTACTGCTGGTATTCAAATCCAAAGTGGACTCCCAGGTAGTTGTCGGTGAATCCCGCCGGCAAGGGCGGGAGCGGCGTCGCGGCGAGAAGCGCCCGCATCGTCGTCTGGTCGAAGAACGAGTAGCCCGAAGTGGTCTCGACCTGGGCGACCGAGATCTGGCCGTCCTTGTGGATCCGGAAGTAGACCGTGGCGCGGATCCGCCGCCCCGTGGCGTCCATCCCGGGCGGAGGCACCCACTGCGCGCCGATCTTGTTCCGGATCGCCGCGAGATAGAACGCAAATCGAAAATCCCCGTCGGCCGTGACGCTGGTGCTCCGCGTGGAGTCGGGGGACCACCATCGCGGGGTCAGGTCGGCCTGCGGCGCGGGCGCGACCTCGCGCGGCAGGGCCTTCGACTCGTCCGAGGCTCCCTTCTTCGTCGGTCCCCGCTCCTTTCTCACGACCACCTTGGCTCCCGGCGTGTAGCGCTTGATCAGGGCCGGCTTGGGACGCGTTTTCTCGGCCTCGACCGGCGGCGCCGCGGCTTCGGGCGCGGGAAAGGTGCGAAGCGGCATGATCCGGACCAGCTGGGCGCGCCGAATGCTCCCGCTGGAAGCGGGTAGGGAAATCTCGCGCGACAGCCGGGCCTTGTTCACGAAGAAGCCGAGCAGCATCGCGTGGAGAAGGCAGGCCATGGCGATGAAGATCGCCGAGGTGCGCTCGTCCGGGGGGGCAGCGCCCCGGCGTCGAATGGATAGCTTTTCGCGCAGCTCCATGGGGGGTCCGCCATGCCCTGGGTTAGGCCTCCTGCTCCAGCCGGAGCGCGTCGTGCAAGGACCGGATCGCGCGCTCCGCGTCCGTCTTTCGCACGATGCAGGTGATCGTGATGGAGGACGTGCTGATGATCTCGATGTTCACCTTGGCCTCCGCGAGCGCGGCAAAGACCTCCCCCGCCGTCCCGGCGGAGGTCGCGAGGCCCTCGCCCACGACCGACAGGATGGCCACGTCGGGATCGTAGACGAAAGCCCGGGCACCCAAGCGCTTGCGCACTTCCTCGACGATCGGCAGCACGGTGCGGACATCGTGCGAGCCGACCGCGAACGTCACGTCGTTCTTCGAGTCGGCGCCGCTTGCCTGCACGATCATCCGGACGTTCACCCCGTGGCCGCCGACCTCGCGGAAGATCTCTGCCGCGACGCCGGGCCGATCCGGGACGCCCAAGAGGGCGATCTTGGCCACTTCCGCGTCGTACGCGATGCCGCGGATAACAACCTGTTCCATCAGGTCACCCTTTCGGATACGCGAGCCTTCGTTCCAGTTGAAGCTCGAGCGCACGTGGATCGGGACGCGGAAGCGGCGCGCGATCTCGACCGACCGGTTGTGGAGAACCTTCGCCCCGAGCGAGGCCAGCTCCAGCATCTCGTCGTACGATAGCTCCGCGAGCTTCCGGGCGTTTGGCACGATGCGGGGATCCGCCGTGTAGACCCCGTCGACGTCGGTGTAGATCTCGCACGCTTCCGCCCCCAGTGCGGCGGCGAGCGCGACGGCTGTGGTGTCGGAGCCGCCCCGCCCGAGCGTCGTCACCTCCCGATCCCGACTAACCCCTTGAAACCCCGCAACGATCACGACTCGCCCGCGTTTCAGCTCCTCCCGTATACGATCGGCCTTCACCTCCAAAATCTTAGCGCGGGTATGCGAAGTATCGGTGACGATGCCGCTTTGGGAGCCGGTAAAGGAGACTGCCTCCTGTCCGCGGTCGTTTACAGCCATGGCCACGAGGGCCATCGAGATCCGTTCCCCCGACGTCAGGAGCATGTCCAGCTCGCGGGGGTGCGAATTGCTCGAGACCTTCCCGGCCAATTCGAGGAGATCGTCGGTGGTGTCCGCCATGGCGGATACGACCACGACCAACTCCGTGCCGGCGCGCCGCGTGCGGACGATGCGCTCGGCCACATGGTGGATCCGCTCGGGCGTCCCGACCGAGGTGCCTCCGTACTTCTGGACGAGCAGTGGCACGCTTCGAGGGCGCTCCTAGCCGAGAGTGCGGGATACGGCGCCGCGATCCGCGACCCGTCCCGGGATCGCGCGCGCGCTCACGGCGGCGCGTCGAAACGCGCGGACCATTGCCGCGCCGACGCGCGCGCCCTTCCCGGGAGCATGCAGCGCCAGAAGCGTGGGTCCGCTTCCGCTGATGGTGACGCCGTACGCTCCGGCGCGACGACCCGCATCGACGACCCGGTCGAAGGCGGGGATCAGACGCGCGCGGCGCGGCACATGGTACACGTCTCGAAGCGCTTCGGCCACGAGATCGACACGGCCGCTCGTGAAGGAATGGAGAAGCGCCAGCGCCCGCGCGGTGTTCGCGGCCGCGTCCCGAAGCGCGATCGTCTTCGGGAGTATCGCGCGCGCCTTCGCGGTGCTTACGCGAAAGTCGGGAACGACCAGGGTCATCGAGACGCCGCGAGGGCGCGGAAGGCGGATCGGCTCGACGCCCCCGGATTCGCGCGGCATGGAGAGCACGAGCCCGCCGAAGAGCGCGGGGGCCACGTTGTCGGGGTGGCCTTCCAGGCGCACCGCCTCGTGGAACAGCTCGAGGACCGAGAAACGGCGCCCAAGCCAGTGATTGGCGAGCGAGAGCCCGGCGACGATGGCCGCCGCGCTCGATCCCAACCCCCGAGCCACGGGAATGCGCGAGCGCACGGTGAGGGAGACGGTCGGGACCGGCGCCTTGGCCAGGCGGCAGAGGTGGCGAAACGCCGTCAGGATGGGGTCGCGGTGTGGGTCGAGGAGGAGATCGCTTCCCTCCCCGCGACGCTCGATCCGGAACCCTTCGGGAATGCGGCGGGCCACGGCGACGAGCGGAAGCCGGATCGCGAGCCCCAGGCAATCGAACCCTGGACCGAGGTTGGAGGTAGACGCGGGCACGGTCGCGGACCACGCGCGGGCCCGGGAGCGCCTCATCCGAGAAGCGCCTTCCGGAGGATGGCGGGATCGGCCTCGACCGTCTCCACGGCCCGCGAGACCTGGACCGCGCGCTCGGGATCCTTGAGCCCGTGGCCGGTCACGGTCGCGACCGCGGTGCGAACCCCGGAGAGCGCGCCCCGGGCCCCGAGCTTGAGAAGCCCCGCCACACCGGCCGCCGACGCGGGCTCCACGAACACGCCCTCCCCGTCGGCGAGCGCGCGGTAGGCCGCGACGATCTCCTCGTCGGTCACGATCTCGATCGAGCCTCCGGATTGGTCGCGCGCCTCGAGGGCCCCTTTCCAGGACGCGGGATTCCCGATCTTGATCGCGGTGGCGAGCGTCTTGGGCTCCGCGACGCGCTCCCCGCGGACGATCGGCGCGGCCCCTTCGGCCTGGAAGCCGAGCATCCGCGGCGTGGCGCCGCCCCCGCGCCGCTTGAGCTCCTGGTAGCCCTTCCAGGTCGCGGTGATGTTGCCGGCGTTCCCGACCGGGAGCGCGTGAACGTCCGGCGCGCGGCCGCCGAGAGCCGCCGCGATCTCGTAGGCCACCGTCTTCTGCCCTTCGATCCGATCCGGGTTGATCGAGTTGACGACGGCGATCGAGCCGTCGCCCGAAAGCGAGCGCACCAGCTCGAGCGCCCGGTCGAAAGTTCCCCGCACCGCAACGACCCTCGCGCCATGGACCATCGCCTGGGCGAGCTTTCCGAGCGCGACCTGGCCCTCCGGGATGAGGACCGCGCACCGAAGCCCGCAGCGGGCGGCATAGGCCGCGGCGGAGGCCGACGTGTTCCCCGTCGAGGCGCAGAGGATCACCTTCGCGCCGGCCGCGAGCGCGCGCGAGACCGCCACGGTCATGCCGCGGTCCTTGAAGGAGCCGGTGGGATTCAACCCCTCGAACTTCAGATAGAGATCGAGCCCGGGCGCGATCCGCTTGGCCAGGGACGGGGCGGGGACAAGCGGGGTGTTCCCTTCGAGCAGGGTGACGACCGCGTGATCGGGAATCGGGGGGAGGAGATCGCGGTACTCGAGGATGACGCCGCGCCACGCGGTCATATGTCGAAGATCCGCACGGCGCGGGGCGTCTTTCGGATCGTGGGGAGCTCGGAGATCCCCTTCACGGCGTCGCGCGCGTCCTTGTCCCTCGCTTCGTGGGTCAGCATCGTGATCGAGGCCTCGCCCCGCACCCCGGGTTCCTGAAACACCTGCGCAACGCTGACGCCGGCCGCGGCGAGGCGGTTCGCGACCTGCGCCAAGACGCCCGGACGATCCTCGACGAGCAGGCGGAGGTAGTATTTCGTGCGCACCTCGTCGAGCGGGAGCCGCTCATCGCCCTCGCGTTCCCGATCCGCTCGCGCCGCGTTGCCCTTCCCCGCGGTCGCCCTGGCCTCCCCGGGACCGCCCGCGCCCATCACCCCGGCAGCCCTCCGCCACGACCACTCGCGCGCGGAGGCGATCACGTCGCCGAGGACCGCCTGCGCGGTCGCCTGGCCGCCCGCCCCCTTTCCGTAGAGGAGCATCGAGCCCGCCGCCTCGCCCCGCAGGTAGACGGCGTTGAACTCGTCCCGCACCGTGGCGAGAAGGTAGCGCTTGGGGATGAAGGCCGGATGGACCCGGAGGTCGAGCCCCGCCGGCGTCCGGATCGCGATCCCGAGCAGCTTCGCCGTGTAGCCGAAGCGGTCCGCCTGCCGGAGGTCCTCCAGCTCCATGCCCACGATTCCCTCGGTGGGGACGGAGCCGTGCTCGAGCGGAACGCGGAACGCGCGCCGGGCGAGGATCGTGAGCTTCTGCGCCGTGTCGGCGCCGGAGAGATCGAGGGACGGGTCGGCCTCGGCGAAACCGAGCTTCCGTGCCGCCTCGAGCGCCTCGGCGAAGTCCCGCCCCTCCCGCTCCATCGTCGAGAGGATGTAGTTGGTGGTTCCGTTCAAGATCCCGACGAGGAGGGTGAATCGCTCGGTGCGAAGGCCGTGGTCGAGCGACTGGAGTATGGGGATCACGCCGCCGACCGAGGCCTCGTAACGGAGGGTCGCCCCCGAGCGCGCCGCCAGCGTCTCCAGAGAGGCCCCGTGAAGGGAGATCAGGTGCTTGTTCGCGGTCACGACCGCGATCCCCCGCGTGAGCGCGCGCTCGACGGGCGGGAGGGAGCGCTCCGCTCCACCCATGAGCTCCACGAGGAGATCGATGTCCTCCGATCCGGCGACGGCCATCGCGTCGGCGCCGACCTCGATGCCGGTCAGGTCCACTTCACGGCTCTTCTTGGGATTCGCGACCGCGATCCGGGTCACGCGGAGCGGAGCGCCGACGGCCGTTTCCACGTCGCGGGCACGCTGAAGCAGTAGGCGAAGGAGCCCGGAGCCGACGACGCCACAGCCGATCATTCCGAGCCGGATGGGGGATGCCATGAGCCGGTCCAACCTAATGGACCGTCGGGAGGGTGTCAAACACGCGGGGCGGAGGAGGCCGGGCGAACCCGGCCTCTACGCCGCGTGGGCCTGCTAGCCGCGCCGGGGCGGCCCCCACTTCTCGCGGAACACCTTGAGCGAGAAGGACGGGTCGATCCGCTTGAGCTCGCGCGCCGCGCGCGCGAGGCGCCGGCGGGCATCCCGGGCGTGCGTCTTCTGCCAATCGACGTAGCCGTCGAGGAGCGCGTTCCAGGTGCTGCGCCGGTGCTCGTCCTCGAAGCGCTCCTGGGCCTGCCGCTCGATGTGGAAGACCTCGCCCTCGCTCAACCGCCGGACGAGGTTCAAGTACTCGCCGCTCATCCAGGTCATCACCTTCGTGTAGGCCTCGAAATTCCGCGAGAGCTTGTCCATCACCTCGGTGATTCCGGCCTTGGAGCCGTAGAGCCGCTCGGCGTAAGCCGACGCGAATTGGTAGTAGGATTTTCCGCGACCGGTGAGCCGGTTGGCTTCGCCGTCGGAAGCGCGCATGGGGTCGAGCCCGGTCGAGGCCTCGCTGAAAACGCCAAGCGAGACGTAGAGAAAGTCGGCGTTCGCCTTGTAGACGCGGTAGCGGTAGCGCTGGTCCTTGCTGTCCTGCACGCGGGCGAACACATCCGCGTCGCGGGGCGAGACGAGGTCGGCGCGCAGCAGATCCTCGCGTCCGGAGACGACGCCCGAGAGCAGCGCCGCGGTATAGACGTTCACGTCCTCGTCGTACTCGGCGAGGTCGGACGGCATGTCCGAATCGATCCTCGAGAGGAGGAAGTTGTTGATGAAGAAGTAGCCAACGTCCTCTTGATGGACTGCCTCACGCCCCTCGGGGCGCGCCGCAAGCTTCAAGTAGCTAGGACCGTTCATTGGATTGCCCTCCTTCCCCCATCCGCACCAGGCGGAGTCTTACTTGGGATAGGAGCACTTCTCATGCCATGCGGGATTGCAGAATTATGCTACCTCGACCGGCACCCTCGCATCCAAGTTAAGTTTAATTAACATACATGGTTGCGATGGATTCCGGCGGATTCCCTCGTGTGGGTGAGACGGGCCGGTCGGCGAGAAATGTAGCGATTTGCCATGGTGAGGAAATTCGCACTGTGACTGGCGGTGCGGGCCGATCGGGAGGCTAGATCGTGGGAACGCCCGGCAGCAGCATGTAGAGGAAGCTGCGAATCACGATCGTGATGTAGACCGCAAAGACGGTAATGACGGCGCCATAAAGCCACCTCACCCGCTTCCGGAAGCGCCACAGGAGGACGCAGCCCAGGGAGGGGACGAGCGTCTTGTACATCCAGAATCCGTAGGGCGAGTGCTCCAGGAGGACGGCCATGAGGCGGTTCGCCTCGACCATGAGCTTGGCGTGCAGGAGGAAGATCGTCTGGGCGGCGTCGGTGTAGTTGAGCAGGCCGATCCCCCAGAGCATCCAATACATCTGGTGCTCCATCCGGCCCGCGGCCCGGCGGTCGGTGCGGCGCCGCTGCCCGTCCCGGCGCTCCGTCATGGTCTTCGGCATCGGAGTTCCCTCCCCAACGTTCCCGCGCGAGCGGGGCGCACGTCGCGCCAACGGCGCTGTGCCCGATCTCCCGCGACTATCGGCAATTTCCATGCGTACTTTCGCCAGAACTGGCGATCCCCAGCCGGTTTGACAGCCCGGGGCCGGGGTGTGATAGAGTCCGCCGCGATTCACTCTCGGAGAGGGTACCCCCGCCCATGGAAGTCCTGATCGGAACGGCCGATATCCAGCGCCGCATCGGCGAGCTGGGAAAGCAGATCGCGCGGGATCATCCCGAAGGGACGCCCCTTTTGGTCGGGGTGCTGAACGGCTGTATCTTCTTCGTGGCCGACCTGATGCGGGCGATCCCGATCCCCCATGAGATCGATTTCGTGAGCGTCACGTCCTACGGCCGGTCGAGCCAGTCCAGTCGCTC
>VBOZ01000031.1:29459-65273 GCA_005893305.1 Candidatus Eisenbacteria bacterium
CGCGCTTCTGTCTCGAAAGCCCCGCTCGCTCCGCATCGCGACCCTCCTCGACAAGCGGGAGCGGCGCGAGCGCGAGGTCCCGCTCGACTACGTCGGGTTCGAGGTGCCGGATCGCTTCCTCGTCGGCTACGGGCTCGATTACGCGGAACGCTTCCGGCATCTCCCCTACATCGCCGCGATCTCGAAGGCCGAGCTCGAGTCGGAGCACGCCACCCACTCGTCCGGGGCCGCCTGATGTCGGCGGCCAATCGGCGCGGAATCCTGATCGGCATCGCGGGGGGAACGGGGGCGGGCAAGACCCTGGTCGCGCAATCGATCTCGGAGGATCTGGGCAGCGACAACGTGCTGATCCTCGAGCAGGACTCCTACTATCGCGACCTGCGCAACATCCCGCTCGGCGAGCGGGAGAGCCGCAATTTCGACCACCCGGATGCGTTCGACCGCGACCTGCTCCGCACCCAGCTGGAGACGCTTCTCAGCGGCGGCGAGGTCGATCTGCCCGTCTACGAGATGCGCACCCACACCCGCAATCCCCACACGGTCCGCGCCAAGGCGCGGCGGATCCTGATCCTCGACGGCATCCTGATCCTGGATGATGCCGCGATACGCCAGCTCATGGACATCAAGCTCTACGTCGACGCCGATCCGGACATCCGCTTCATCCGCCGGCTGAAGCGCGACCTGACCGAGCGCGGCCGCACCCTGGATCAGGTGATCCGCCAGTACGAGTCGAGCGTGAGGCCGATGCACCTCCAGTTCGTCGAGCCCTCGAAGCGTTACGCCGACCTCGTGATCCCCGAAGGCGGCTACAACGTGGTCGCCATCGACCTTTTGAAGACGAAGATTCGGGCTCTGTTGCGCGAATCGGGCTGACCGGGGGCGCGCCGATGGTCTGGGTTCCCCTGCTCCAGTTTCCGGTCGAGTGGGCCGCCCTAGCCCTCCTCGTCGTGGCGTGTCTCTACTGGGAACGCTCCGGCTTCTCCGGGCTGGGAGTCGAAGGTTGCGTCGCGTCGGCGATGCTCGGGATTCTGCTCGGCTACGAGTGGACCGGCGACTATTGGCTCTCCTGCCTCGTCGCGGCGGGCGCGGCGGCGGCGTTCGCGATCGTGTGCGGGACATTGGTGAATCTCTTCCGCGCCGATCCGGCGGTGGGCTCGTTCGCGCTCAGCCTCGTGCCCGCGTCCGCCCTCGGCCTCTTCGCGCGCTACGGAGATCTCCGCCTGTTTCACGAGGTCCCGCCGCCCGGGCTCTTCACGGGAACGATCTTCGACGGTACCTACGCGGAGGATTTGATCGCGAACCCGTGGCTCCTCGGCGCGCCGATTCTCCTCGCTCTCGCGGGATGGCTCCTCTGGCACACGCCGTTCGGCATCCGGCTCCGCGCGTTCGGCGAAAATCCGGCTTGGCGCGTTCCCCGCTCCCGCCCGACGGCCTACCGATTCGTCGCGCTGGTGCTGGGCGCCCTCTGGACCGTGCCGGCCGCGGCGCTCCTGCTTCACGCGCACCCCACGGCCCCGCCGATCGCCCTCGGCTACCTGGCGCTCGCGTGCGCGATCGCGAGCCGCTGGACCGTGTGGGGCGGCATCCTCCTGGCCGCGGGACCGGCGCTGATCCGATCCGCGAGACCGTACGGTACCGGGTTCCAGAGCGGCTTCGTGATCCTCGACGTGGCGCCCTTCCTCTTGGCGCTTCTCTACCTCGTGTTCCTCTCGCGGCGGAGCCTCCGGCTCGCCGCCTCCCCTCAGGCCCGCACCGATCCCGACGTGCTGTGAGCGCGGCGCGGATCACGGGCGGCCCGACGGCCGCATCGGATCGGCCCCCCGCGTTCGACCCGCACGAGGCGCTCCGCGTCGTCCGGCGGCGGACGCAGCTCGTGCCGCGCGTCGCGTTGGTGCTGGGAAGCGGGCTTGGCGTGCTGGCGGAAGGGGTGGCCTGGGAGGCGAGCATTCCGACCGCGGAGATCCCCGGACTTCCCCGATCGACGGTCTCGGGGCATTCCGGCCGCCTCCTGCTCGGGCGCTGGTCCGGCCGCCCCGTCGTCGTCGCGCAGGGCCGGTCTCACCTCTACGAGGGCTATTCCGCCGAGGAGGTGACGCGCATCATCCGCCTCTTCGCGGCGGTCGGAGCGAAATCGCTGATCCTGACGAACGCCGCGGGCGGGATCTCGCGGCGGATGACGCCGGGCTCGCTGATGCTCGTGCAGGATCAAGTGAGTCTCCAGTGGCGCGCGCCCACGCGCGTCGACCCGCCGGATACCGATATGGACGCGCCCGACGCGCCCGCGAACCCGCGGGGCCTCACCGCGCGGCCGACCTACTCGGAGGAATTTGTGGCCAAGGCGGCCCACGCCGCGACGATGGCCGGCGTGCGCGCGGAGCGCGGCACCCTGGGGGTGATGCTGGGCCCGTCCTACGAGACGCCGTCCGAGATCGCGATGCTCGAGCGGATGGGCGCGGATGCGGTCTGCATGTCGACCGCGGCGGAGGCTTCGCTCGCGGCGTCGATCCGTCTTCCCGTCGCGGCGATCTCCTGCATCACGAATTGGGCGGCGGGAAAGGGGACAGCACGGCTGAGCCACGCCGACGTGACCGCGGCGGTGGCGGGCGCGTCCAAGCCGCTCCGTTCGCTCCTCGAGCGGCTCATCCTGGCGCTGGCGTAAGCCTCGCAGGGCGCGATTCGGGCGCCCCGCTCGGAGGGCGCGTCCGGACGATGCGCCACGCGCCCGACGCGGCGATCACGGAGTACGCGGCCGTGTCCCCCTCCGCGACGCTCGCGAACCCGTCCGCCGACAGAAGCGCGACGCCGCCCTCTTGGAGCCCGCGCCGGACGAGCGCGGGATCGCGAAGCGGCTGGGTGATGTCGTGGTCGGAGTAGTAGAGGAATTGGTTCACGGTCCTCCAATAGCCTGCGTCCAGGTTCAAGAGCGTCGCCCCCCGCGGCACCTGCGCGCGGGCGGCGATCGCCATCCGCTGAAGGTCGGGTCTTCTCTCCTTCGAAAGCGGGATCGGGAAAAGCCAGAGGGCGAGCGCGGCCGCCCCGCACAGGGCGAAGCCGCCGACCTCTACCCGACGGCGAAGCGATTCGCCTCGAATCCAGGCGCCGGCCGCGAGCCCCGCGAGGAGAGCGAGACAAGGAAACGCGGTCATCACGTACCAAAGCTTCTTCTCCGCGCCGAGCGACATGATCCCGACGACCGTGAAGAGCCAGAGAAGAAGAAGCAGAGCCGTGTCGCGCCGGCTCCACGGGGCCGCGACCGCCGGGGCCGCTGCCGCCGTGGACGCTGGCGCCGTGGCCGCGACCGCCGGGGCCGCCGTCTCGCGGATCGCGATCACCAGGCCCGCCACCGCCAGCGGGAGCCAGGGCCAGTAGACCTGCCCGAGCTCGCGGAGGTAGTCGAGATAGGACCACCAGGGACGAACCCCGCCTCCGATGCCCAGGCCACGTTGCCAGAGGAGCCACCGGAAATGCTCCTCGAGCAGCTGACCCCCTGAGCGCAGGAAATTGGCGACGTACCACGGAGCGGCGACCAGGGCGGCGACGCCGAGGCCGCCGAGGAGCCAGCCGTCGCGGAGGGTGCGCCCGCGCCCCGTCGCAAGGAGGTGGACCACCGCCACCGTAAGCGGAAAGAGACCAAGCACGCTCTTGGTCAGGATTCCCAGGCCCGTTGCCAGACCGAGGAGGAGAAAGCTCCTCCGCTCGCCCTGGACGGCGCGCACGTAAGCGTAGATCGCCACGAGGAAGAGAAGGGTCAGGAAGACGTCGAACATGGCGTGGCGCGCGTATTTCAGGAAATACTGCGTCGTGAGGAGCACGGTCGCGGCGCTCCACGACTCGAACGGATCGAGCCCGAGGCGGAGCCGCGCGAGCCTATAGAGGATTGGGATGCAGAGCGCGCCCGATAGAGCGGACCAGAAGATCGCGGCCCGATCGTTCACGCCGAGCACGAGGAAGGCGACCGACTGAAGCCAGAGGAAGAGGGGCGGGTTGTCGAGTCGGGGGGTTCCCGCGAAGTGGGGCGTCAGCCAGTCCCCGCCCCGGACCATCTCCTTCGCCTTCTCCGCGTAGTAGCAATCATCGAAGTTGGCGAGATGCCCCTCGCCCAAGCGGGCGAAGAGGATGCTCAGGGCAAGAACGAAGAGGAGGGCCGCGACGAGGCCCGGACGGTCGAGCGGGGGCGGCTTCACCGCTCCGTCGCGCTCACCGCACCGTGACGCGGAGGATTCGGTCTCCCGGCATGATGCGCTCCACGACTTCCATCCCCAAAACTACCTTCCCGAACACCGTGTAGCGTCCCTCGAGGCGCGGCTGCGGCGATAACGTGATGAACCACTGGCTCCCGCCCGTGTCCTTTCCCGCGAGGGCCATCCCGACGGTGCCCACGTCGTACGGAAGGGCGTTGTACTCGCACGGGATCGCGTAGCCGGGGCCGCCCCAGCCGTCGCCGCGGGGGCAGCCGTCCTGCACGACGAAGTTCGGCACCACGCGGTGGAACGCGAGCCCGTCGAAGTAACCCGAGCGCGCGAGGCGCGCGAAATTCTCGACGGTGCGGGGCGCGTGCGCTGCGTCGAGGGCGATCCGGATCGTGCCGCGATCGGTCTCCAAGGTGGCCGAAGTAGCGGGCGAGGCCGGGATCGGCTCGACACGCAAGACCGGCGCCGGTCCCGCGGCCGCCGATGCGGGAGGCAGCCCCAGGGCCCCGGCCGCGGCCTCGCGGATGCGGCGCTCGGGGTCGTGAAGCACTCCCCGGAGCGCCTCGAGCGCGGGGGCCGTCTTGAGCGCGACGAGCGCCGAGACCGCGGAGGCGCGGACATCCGCGTCCTCGGGCTTCCCGGATCGTGCGAGAAATACGGTGATCGCCGGCACGGACGCGCTGTCGCCGAGCGCCCCGAGAGCCTCCATGGCCGAGCAGAGGATCGTGTAGTCGCGGTCGCCTTGGAGGAGGGTGCGGAGCACGGGAATCGATGCCGCCGCGTCGGGCTGGCGCTTCGCGAGCCCCGACGCGGCGCCCGCCGCCTGCGCCGCGTCGGTAGGATCCTTGGCGCGGGCGATGAGCAGCTCGAGAGCCAAGGGGCCCGGCACCGGACCGAGCGCCTCCAAGAGGCCGGAGCGCAGAAAGGGCGGCAGGAGGTCGATCGCCGGCGCGACCTTCGAGACCGCGCGCTCGCCTTCGATCTGGAGAAGCGCCATCGCGGCCCCTTGCACGACGCCGCTCGCGCTGTCCTGGAGCGCCGCGGTGAGCGAAAGCACCGACGACGAATCGAGAATCGCACCGAGGGAGACCGCGGCCTCCCACCGGACGTGCGGGCTCGGGTCCTTGAGGAGCGGCCGAAGCGAGCGTGCGTCGCGCCGGGCCTGGATCGCCCCCAGCGAGTGCGCGGCGTTCACGCGAACGCGCCACGACGGATCGACGAGGAGCGCGACCAGCCGCGGGGCGGCGGAGGAATCCCGGACGTCTCCGAGGGCGCGCGCGGCGGTGTAGCGCACGACCTCCACCTTGTCGGTCGAGAGCTTGCGGAGCGCGGGAGCGCCTTGGCGATCTCCGATCCGGCCGAGCGCGTATGCCACGCGCCAGCGCATCTCGGGACGCGCGTCCTTCGCCGCGGCCGAAAGGGGCTCCACGAGCGAGGAATCCCGCGAGCGCGCGGCGGCCAGCGCCGCGGCCCACCGCTCCGTCGCGTGGGGCGCCCGCATCGATCGCGCGAGCGTGGAGCCGGCCGATCGGGCGCCGAGCATCCCGAGCGCCGTCAGGATCGATTCCCGAACGGTGGGATCGACCTCCGGCCTGAGGCGGAGGAGGAGAGCGGGCGTCGCCGTGGAGTCTCCCACGAGGCCGATGGCGAAGGCCGCCTCGCGGCGGACGATCGGCGACTTGTCGTCGAGCGCCTGGGCAAGGGCGGGAGCGCTGCCCGGATTCTGGATGCGCCCCAGGGCGATCGCCGCGGCGGCGCGGACTTTCGGCGATCCGTTCTCGAGCAGGAGGACCGCGAGGCCGGTCGTGTCGCGCGTGCCCTCGCGCTCGGCGATCGCGTTCCGATCCTCGAGGAGCGCCGCGGAAGCCGCTCCCGGTTTCGCCGATTGGCTCCGTGCGGCGGCCGGTGCCAGGAGCACCAGGAACGCCAGCGCGGAGATCATGCCGTGGCGCATCGTTCCTCCATCAGTAGCGGCAGCGCCGCATCGAGCACTTGGGAAGGGTCGATCGATTCCAGGGAGCGGTCCGCGGCCCGGACGCTGCGCACGCAGCGCCCGACGGGCGACCACTCGGCCGGGTCGGACCAGCCGTAGAGGCCGACCGTAGGGCAGCCCGTCGCGGCGGCGAGATGAAGGGGCCCGGTGTCGTTCCCGATGTAGAGCGAGGCGCGGGCGAATCGCGCCGCGAGCCGGGCGATCGGCTCGCTCCGAACGACCGGAAGCGTCTTCCCGAGCGCGCGCGACGCCTCGTGAACGCAGCCTTCGTCCTGCGGGCCTTCGATCCACTGGACCTCGAGGCCCCGCCGCGTCAGCTCCCGCGCCGTCGCGCCGAAGCGCTCGGCGGGCCAGCGGTTCTTCACCTTGCCGGCGCCGGGGTGGAGGTAGACCGCGCCGGCCGGCGTGGTCGCGGCCAGCTCGGCGTCCGGGATGTAGTGCGGCGGCGGGGGCGGGGGGCCTGCCCCCGCGGCCGTAGCCAGAATCCCGTTCACCTCCGACTGGTGGAGCGTTCGCTCCGGGTACCGGAGCGCGCGTGTCAAGCCGGCGTGGTCGCGCTTCCCGTATCGCGCGGGGTCGAAGCCGATCCGCTCGCGTGCGCGGGACGCGCGCACGAGAAGGCCGCCGCCCTTGGAATACGAAACGGTGGTGAAGTAGACAGCGAGATCGGGGCGCCCTCCCCGGGGGAGCGCGGCCCGGACCAGGCCCAGCACGTCTCCGGGCTCGACGACGCGCACCTCATCGACCCACGATTGGCCCAGCACGGCGGCCGCGTTCTGTCTGCCGACGACGAGGGTGATGCGGGCGCGCGGGAAGCGCTCGCGGATCGATCGGATCGCGGGCACGTTCAGAAGGAGGTCACCGAGCTGATTCTGGGGGCGGAAGAGGTGGATTCGGCGCGGTTCGGATTCGTGGAACGATCCGGGCGCCGCGGTCATGCTCCCGAGCCGGAGGCGGACTGGTCGCGCTTCAACCGGATCTTCTCGATCTCGAGGACCTTGACCAGGCGGTCGTGGCAGGAGGGCGGCATCTGCGGCTCCTCCCAGTGTCGGTAGAGCTTGATCGTCATCGTGAGCGTGTCGAATTCGGCCCGGCAATCGCTGCACATGCCGATGTGCTTGTGCATCTCGACGGCGACCTCCTGCTTCAGGTCTTCATCGAGATACGACGAGAGGAAATCGAGCACCTCCTTGCAGCTCATCATGACTTGGCCCCCATGGCGCTTCGGGAATTCGGCTCGCTGAAGTGGGAGGCGAGCCGGTTTCGGACCTTCAGGCGCGCCCGGTGGAGCCGGGACTTCACGGCGGCCACCGAGAGGTCGAGGATGTCGGCGACCTCGGAGTTGGAGAGCTCCTCCACGTCGCGGAGGACGAACACTTGCCGGAACTCGGGGGGCAGCGCCTCGATGGCCTCGTTCATCGCCTGCTGGGTCTCCTTGCTGAGCAGCTGCTCCACGGGGCTCGGCGCCCAGTCTGCGATGTTGATCGGGGCCTCGCGCTCTTCCGCGTCGTCGATCGACACCGTGGGAAGCTGCTTCTTGCGCAATCGCATGAGGGCCGAGTTGGCCGTGATGCGATAGATCCAAGTCGAGAACGTCGAGTTGCCCTGGAACGCCTTGATGCCGCGATACGCGCGAAGAAACGTATCTTGGAGCACGTCCTCCGCGTCATCCGGGTTGCGGAGCATCTTCAGCGCCAAGCTGTATACCTTGGACTCATAGCGGTTGACCAGCTCCCCGAAGGCCCGCTCGTCTCCCTGCTGTGACTTACGGACGAGCTGCTCGTCCGTCTCCGCTGTGGCCACGCGTTCCTCGATCCTACGATGCAGACGGGTGGGTGGTGGGTTCGAAAATCGTATCGAGGCTACGGGGATTCGGCGGGGAGTGTCAAGGGCGGAGGGCCCTTACGCGACGCTGGCTCGAACAGGCTCCTCACGGGTCAGACCGTGGCGGCGCATTTTGCATCGGAGGCTCCCGCGCCCGATATGGAGCAGGCGGGCCGCCTCGACCACGTTTCCGCGGGCGAGATTCAGCGCCTCCTCGATCACGACCTTCTCGACCGCGACGAGAGAGATTCCTTCGGGAGGAATCCGAATCCCGATGTCGGCGGGATCGGCGGGCTCATGCGCCCGCTCGCGAAGCTTGGGAATCGCGAGCTCGGCCGGCCCGATCTCGTCCCCGTGGGTCAGCAGCACCGCGCGCTCGATGACGTTCATCAGCTCGCGCACGTTTCCGGGCCAGGGATAGCGCGCGATGTCGCGCTCGGCCTGGGCCGTCAGGCGCACGTTCTTCCCGAGCTTCCGGCCCACGCGCTCCACGAAGAGCGTCGCGAGCAGAGCGGCGTCGCCGTCCCGCTCCCGGAGCGGCGGAATCTCGATCGGCACGACGTTGAGGCGGTAGTAGAGGTCCTCGCGGAACCGTGCCTGCCGCACCTCGTCGATGAGCGAGCGATTCGTCGCGGCCAGGATCCGTACGTCGACCTGGATGTCGCGCGAGCCGCCCACGCGGCGCACGATCTTCGAGTCGAGGAACTTCAGGAGCTTCGCCTGCAGCGTCAACGGGAGCTCGGCCACCTCGTCGAGGAATACCGAGCCGTGCTCGGCAGCCTCGAAGAGACCGACGCGGAGCTGCGTCGCGTCCGTGAAGGCGCCCTTCTCGTGGCCGAAGAGCTCGCTCTCCAAGAGCTCGCGCGGAATCGCGGCGCAGTTGATCTCCATGAACGGCCCGCGCGACCGAGGGCTCTCGCCGTGGATGGCCCGCGCGAAGAGCTCCTTCCCCACGCCGCTTTCGCCCAGCACCAGAACCGACGTGGCGCCCGAGCGGGCGACGTTCCGCGCCAATTCGATCGATTCGTGAATCTGCGCGCTCTTCCCCACGATCCGGTCGAATCGGAATTCCTCCTGAACGCGCGCCGTCTCGCGCTGCTCGCGGGCGTGCTGACTGGCGCTCCTGCCGGCCGCCTTGAGGAGGGTGTCGATCGGTTCGAAGCGGATCGGCTTCAGGAAAATGTTCCGGATGCCGAGCTGGTTCATCTCGGCGCCCTCGGCCGCTGCGGACCGGTCGAGCCAGAGCGCCAGCTGCATGCGCGGTGAGCGCTGCTTCAGAAGGCGCACGGCCTCCCGCCGCGTTCCCTGGTCCGGAGCCGACCCCCCGGCGTCCCCGGACGCGGCCCCATTCGTCGCCGCCCCGTTCGACGATCCTCCGGCGAGCGCGTCGCCGAAATCGAGAATGCCGACCGAGCAGCCCTCGTCCCCCCCGCGCGCGAGCAGCTGGCTGACGTCGTCCGCGACCTGGACGGCGCAGCCGTTGGCCTCGACGCGCTGGACGAGGTCGTCCCGCTCCGGACCGGGCGGCATGATTATGGCCACGTTGAGATTCAAGGCGTTGCGGCTCCCCCTTTTGCCCCCGACGGGGCACAGCATGCCCCTAACGGAAATGGTATCGGCGTTTTGGGGGTCGAAGATTAGGGGGATTTGGGGGTCGGGGAGGGAGCCCCCGGGGAGCGTCCCGATGGTACAATGCGCGCCCGATGATGAAACCACAGGCGCTCGCGGCCGACGAGGTGGTCGGGCTCCTCCGCGACCTGGTTCGAATCCCCTCGGTGAATCCGATCCTGGCGCCCGGCGAGCCGGGCGGTGAGGCCAAGATCGCGTCCTACATCCGCGGGTGGCTCGCGGCGCGAGGGGTGAAGGCGTCCCTCGAGGAGGCGGCGCCCGGCCGTCCGAACGTCGTCGGCACGATCGGCAAAGGCCCGGGGCCGTCGCTGGTGCTCTGCGGCCACATCGACACCGTCGGGACCGAAGGGATGACCATCGACCCGTTCGACCCGCGACTGGAGAACGGCCGCGTGTACGGGCGCGGAAGCTACGATATGAAGTGCGGGGTCGCGGCGCTGCTCGCGGCGGGCGCGGCGCTTGAGCAGACGGGCGTCGCGGGGACGGTGACCCTGGCGCTCGTGGCCGACGAGGAGTACACGAGCGCGGGCGCGGAGCAGTTCGCGGCGCGCCACCGGGCGGACGGCTGCATCCTGGCCGAGCCGACGGAGGGCTCCCTGGTGATCGCGCACAAGGGATTCGTCTGGGCCACGCTCAGGACCGCGGGGCACGCGGCGCACGGAAGCAGGTGGGATCTGGGGCGGAGCGCGATCGGGATGATGGGGCGGATCGTGGCCGCGCTCGAGGAGTTCGACGGCAAGGTGCTCCGCTCTCGTCGCCACCCGCTCGTTGGTCCCGCGTCGATGCATTGCGCGATGATTCAGGGAGGGGCCGGCCTCACGACCTACGCGCCGGCGTGCGAGCTCAAGATCGAGCGTCGGACTCTTCCCGGCGAGACGCCGGAGGGCGTCTTGGAGGAGCTGAGGCGCGTGGTCGCCGACGCCGGCGAGAGCGCCGAGATCAGCCTCGACTTCGCGCGGCCCTCACTCACGTCCGATCCACAGTCGGCGATCGTCCGCTCGGTTCGAGGCGCCGCGGCATCCGTCGCGGGCTCCCCGCCGGCGGAGGTAGGCGTCGGCTACTGGACCGACGCGGCCATCTTCGCGAGCGCGGGGATCCCGAGCGTGATCTACGGTCCCTCGGGCGCGGGCGCCCACGAGGCTCAAGAATGGGTGGAAGCCGACTCGGTGGTGCGCTGCGCCGAGGTGTTATTCGAGGCGGCGCGGCGGTTCGGTACCGGGGGCTAGCGGTTCGGTATCGAGCGGCTGGGTACCAGGGCTAGCGGATGTGGCAGCTCGCCTGGCCGCGCTTCTCCAAGTATTGCTGGTGATATTCCTCGGCCCGATGGAACGGCCCGGCGGGAACGATCTGCGTCACGATCGGGCGGCGGAAGCGCTTCTCCGCTTCGAGGATTGCCACGGACGCCTTCGCCGCGGCCTCCTGCCCGGGCGTATGAAAGAAGATCGCCGAGCGGTACTGCTCGCCCACGTCCGGACCCTGGCGGTTCGGAGTCGTGGGATCGTGGTTCTCCCAAAACACCCGCAGCAGGTCGTCGTAGGAGACCAGGGTCGGATCGTAGGTCACCTCGACCGCCTCGGCGTGTCCGGTCCGCCCCGAGCATACCTGCTCGTAGGTCGGGGCGGGCGTGCGCCCTCCCGAGTAGCCGACTTGGGTCGAGACAACACCCTTCACGGTACGGAACGCCGCCTCGACGCCCCAGAAGCAGCCGGCGCCAAATGTGGCCTTCTCCAATGTGACCTGACGCACGCTCGCTCCTTCGCTGATTATTTCACCACTTCGAAGTCGGCGTCGACCGCTCCGTCGCCGCCTTCCTTCTTGCTCGATCCGCCGTCGGGCTGGCCGCTCGCGCCGCCCTCGCCCGCCGGACCTCCGGGTCCGCCGCCCGCGGGTCCGCCACCCTTGCCCGCCTCGGCGTAGAGCTTGCTCGACACGTCGTTCCAGATCTTGGAGAGCGCTTCGCTGGCCGTCTTGATCTCGGCCGTGTCGTTCCGCTCGATGGCCTTCTTCAGGGTCTCGAGCGCGCTGTCGACGCGCGCCTTCGACTCGCTGTCCATCTTGTCGCTCAGCTCCTTCAAGTTCTTCTCGGTCTCGTAAGCGAGCGCGTCGCCGCGGTTCTTGACCTCGATCTCCTCGCGCCGCTTCCGATCCTCCTCGGCGTGCGCCTCGGCGTCGGTGACCATCTTCTTGATCTCCGCCTCGTTGAGCCCGCCGCTCGCCTCGATCTTGATCCGCTGCTCCTTGCCGGTAGCCTTGTCGCGCGCCGCGACGTGGAGGATGCCGTTCGCGTCGATGTCGAACGTCACCTCGATCTGCGGTACGCCGCGCGGCGCCGGCGGGATGCCGTCGAGCGTGAAGCGCCCGATCGTCTTGTTGTCGGCCGCCATCTGGCGCTCGCCCTGGAGCACGTGGATCTCCACCTGCGGCTGGCTGTCGGCCGCGGTCGAGAAGACCTCGCTCTTCTTGGTCGGGATCGTCGTGTTCCGCTCGATCAATTTCGTCGTCACCCCGCCCAGAGTCTCGATTCCAAGCGAGAGCGGCGTCACGTCGAGCAGCAGGACGTCCTTCACGTCGCCCGCGAGGACTCCGCCCTGGATTCCCGCGCCGATCGCGACGACCTCGTCGGGATTCACGCCCTTGTGAGGCTCCTTCCCGAAGAAGGTCCGCACCAGCTCCTGGACCTTGGGCGTCCGCGTCGCGCCGCCCACCAGAATCACTTCATCGATGTCCGGCGCCTTGAGCCCCGCGTCCTGGATCGCCTGCTTGCACGGTGGGACCGTCCGCTGAATCAGGTCGTCCACGAGCTGCTCGTACTTCGCCCGCGTCAGCGCGACGTTCAGGTGTTTCGGCCCGCTCGCGTCCGCCGTGATGAACGGCAGGTTCACGTCGGTCTGCATCACGGTCGAGAGCTCGATCTTCGCCTTCTCGGCGGCTTCCTTGAGCCGCTGGAGCGCCATCGGATCCCGGCGGAGGTCGACGCCTTCCTGCTTCTTGAACTCATCCGCCAGCCAGTCGATGACGCGCTTGTCGAAGTCGTCGCCGCCCAGGTGCGTGTCGCCGTTGGTCGATTTGACCTCGAACACGCCGTCCCCGAGCTCGAGGATCGAGATGTCGAAGGTGCCGCCGCCCAAATCATAGACGGCGATCTTCTCGTCCTTCTTCTTGTCGAGCCCGTAGGCCAGCGCGGCCGCGGTGGGCTCGTTGATGATCCGCTTCACCTCGAGACCCGCGATGCGTCCGGCGTCCTTGGTCGCCTGGCGCTGCGTGTCGTTGAAGTACGCCGGCACGGTGATGACCGCCTCGGTGACCTTCTCGCCGAGGTAGTCCTCCGCCGTCTGCTTCATCTTCTGGAGAATCATCGCCGAGATCTCGGGCGGAGTGAACGAGCGCCCGTCGATTTCGATCACGGCCTCGCCGTTCTTCCCCTCTTTGACCTTGTACGGGACGTTCTTGGCCTCTTCCACGACTTCAGCGTAGCGTCGGCCCATGAAGCGCTTGATTGAGTAGATCGTATTGTGGGGATTGGTCACGGCCTGGCGCTTGGCCACTTGGCCCACCAGCCGCTCCCCGGTCTTCGTGAATGCGACGACGGAGGGAGTGGTGCGGGAACCCTCGGCGTTCGGAATGACAACCGGCTCCCCACCCTCCATCACGGCGACGCAGGAATTGGTCGTACCGAGGTCGATTCCTATGATCTTGCCCATATCTCCTCCGTTTTCTATAGGCGCGGAGGGGCTCGACACCCCTCCACGCCCGATTTTGAGCTACGCCCTTACTTCGCGGTCTTGACCTGGATCTCGCGCGGCTTGGCCTCTTCGGCCTTCGGAATGCTCACCTCGAGCACGCCGTCGCGATAGGTCGCTTCGATCTTGTCGGACTGCACCGCATGCGACAGCTTGAACGCGCGCTCGAACTGGCCGTACACGCGCTCGACGCGGTGGTAGGTGCTGTCCTTCTTCTCCTCTTCCCGGCGCTTCTCGCCGCGGATGACGAGCTGATTGTCCATGAGGGTGATCTTGATGTCTTCCGACTTCAACCCCGGCAGCTCCGCCCGAACCGCGTACTTCTCGGGCTGCTCCTCGATGTCCACGACGGGGTGCCATGCCACGGGGCCTTCCGGGCCATAGCCGCGGCCGAATGATTCCTCGAGAAGCCGGCTCATCTCGTCCCGAACCGCAAGGACGTCACGCACTGGACTCCAACGTACGAGTGTCATGGTTGTGCCCTCCTTCTGTCTTGATGATTCGCGAATGCAGCCCCATGCTGCTTCGCACGCTCAACCAAGACGGGGGGCACCAACCGTGCCAGAATACGGTATCGCGTCAATCTATTATCAATTCACGACTTAAGCAATTCGTTGGTCCGCCGCTGGCAGTACCAAAATGAAACATACGTTTCGAAATAGAACGACGTTCTGTTCCATTATGGAACCACTATACCCGATATTCTCTCATCTTCCGCCAGAGAGTCGAGCGCGAAATCCCGAGCGCCTTGGCCGCCCTGGTCGTGTTCCCTGCGAGGTGGTTAAGGACGCGGCGGATGTGCTCCGCCTCCAGCTGCGCGAGGGTCATGGACTCGGTGTAGGGGAAGGCGTCCCCTTCTCCGAGCAGCGGCACCTGCTTCTCGCGGAAGGTCGGCGGCAGGTCGAGATGGCTGATCTCCCGGCCCTCCGCCAACGTCACGGCCCGCTCGATCGCGTTCTCCAGCTCCCGGACGTTGCCCGGATAATCGTAGCGCATCAGATAGTACTGAGCGCGCTCGCTGAATCGTTCGACCCGCTTCTTGAGCCGCCTCGCGAAGCGCTCGCGGAAGTAGTTCGCGAGGAGCGGAATATCCTCCCGCCGCTCCCGAAGCGGGGGGAGCTCGATCTGGAAGACGCTGAGCCGGTAGTACAGGTCCTCGCGGAGTTTTCCCTCCTCGAGCGAGCGCTTCAGGTCGCGGTTCGTCGCGGCGATCACGCGGACGTCGACCCGCGACGCCTCGGAGTCCCCGACACGCCGGACCTCGCCGTTCTGGAGCGCGCGGAGGAGCTTGGCCTGCACCGCGAGCGGCATCTCGGCCACCTCGTCGAGGAAAAGCGTCCCGCCGTCCGCCCGCTTGAGGAGCCCCACCTTGTCGGAGACCGCTCCGGTGAACGCTCCCCTCACGTGGCCGAAGAGCTCGCTCTCGAAGAGCGACTCCGGAACGGCCGCGGCGTTCACGATCACGTACGGCCGGTGCGCGCGGCGGCTCTGGAGGTGAATGGCGGTCGCCACCATCTCCTTCCCGGTCCCGCTCTCGCCGGTGATAAGGACGGTGCTCTCGGTCGGGGCGACCTTCTCGATCAAGCGGAAGACGCGCTGCATGCGCGGGCTCACGCCGATCATGTTCTGGGTGATCGCGGCGCGACGGGGCGCCTCCGCGGCCGGGTGCGCTTCCCAGAGGCCCCGCGTGGCGGGATCGAGCGACGCGAGCTGGGAGGCCTCACCGACATCCGTGCGTTGCCTCGGATCCGCGACACGGGTCGGTCGCACGCGCGGCGCGCCTCGGCGGGGTTTCACGATGGTCTCTCCGGCCCGCGCACCCAATGAGTCGACACGGCCTTCTCCTTCTCCTCGGACTTCTGCTCCTCGCCGCGATCGCCGCGATCCCGGCGCTCGGCGATTTGCGGGCCCGGACTGGGGCTCTGCTGGCTCTCTGGGCGGTCGCGCACGGAGCTTACCTCGTCGCCGCGAGGGTGGCGACGCTCCCGGCGGGTCCGCCTTCCGCCATCGCCCTCCCGGCCGGAGCCTCGCCGCGGCCCGCCCCGCTCTGGATCGTCGTAGGGGTCGCGATCCTCGCACGGCTCGTCCTGATTCCAACGGAGCCGACGCTCTCCGAGGACCTCTACCGCTACCTGTGGGATGGACGCCTGGTCGCGCAAGGCGTCAACCCGTACCTCCACGCGCCCGACGACCCGTCGCTCGCGCCGTTCCACGATCAGCTCCTGGACCGGATCAACCATCGGGACGTGCCGACGATCTATCCGCCCGCGGCGGAGCTCTTCTTCGGCGCGGTCGCCCGGATCGGGCCGAGCCCGCTCTTCTTCAAGCTCGCGATGCTGCCCCTGGAGGCAGCCCTCTGGATCGCCCTCCTCTTCCTGCTGCGCCGCCGGGGATTGGCCGACGAGCGGCTGCTTCTCTTCGCGTGGAACCCGCTGGTCGTGATCGAGAGCTACGGGAGCGGGCATGTCGATCTCATGGTGGCGACGTTTCTCGTGCTCGCCCTCGCGATGTCCGAGGCCAGGCGCGCCGCGTCCGCGGGGGTCGCCTTCGCGGTCGCGATCCTCACGAAGTATACGCCGCTTCTCCTGGTGCCCTACCTGGTCCGGAAGCGGGCGCTGGCGCTGCTCGGCGTCGCCGTGGCGGTTTCAGCGCTCTTCTACCTCCCGTTCGGGGATGCCGGCGCGTCGCTCTGGAAAGGGCTCGGGACATACGCCGCGCATTGGGAATTCAACGGATCGCTCTATCCGCTCCTTCGCGCCGCGGGAGCGACCGTGAAGAGCTCGCGTCTCCTCCTCGCCGCGGCGCTCGCCGTGGCCGCGCTCTGGATCTCGCTTCGAGCGCGCTCCGCGACCGGCGCGGCGCTCGGGCTCTACACCGCGTACCTTCTCGCGAGCCCGACGGTCTATCCCTGGTACCTTGTTCCCCTCGCCGCGCTCCTACCGCTTCATCCGAACGCCGGGCTCCTCGCGTTCAGCGGCCTCGCGGCGCTTTCGTATCTCCCGCTTCCGGCCTATCTCGCGACGGGCGCCTGGACGGAGCCTGCGTGGATTCGCTGGGTCGAATACGGTGGGCTCGCGGTCGTCGCGGCGGCCGCGGCGTGGATCGGCCGGCGCCGCGAGGCTCAGGCGCGCCGCGCGGCGTGGGCGAGCGAGACCAAACCCACGTAGAGAAATCCGAAGAGGTAGAGCGCGAAGAACGGAAGCGGCGCGTAGAGCTTGGCCTGCGCCAAGGAGACCATCACCCAGGCGAAGTAGGCGCCCAGGCCCAGCTCCAGGAGTACCCAGACGCTGACCGGAGAGCGGTACCGTCTCCGCGGCCATTCGTCGCTCTGGCCTTCGATCCGGAACTTCGGCGTCCGGTGGAACGAGCCGCGCGAGCCGACAAGGCCTTCCAGGACCGCGCGCGAGTTGTTCAACGCAAGGCCAATCCCGAGCGAGAGGACGAACGGCAGATGCCTGAGCTGCTGAACCCAATCGCGGCGGAGCTCGCGCTGCGCGTACGCGAAGTAGAAGAGGACCGGGCTGGTCGCGGCCAGGAGGAGCACGGTGTCGGCGATCGTGAAGAGGAGGCTCTTGCTCTCGTAGCGGGCGAGGACAACCGGGTAGACGATGATCGAGAGGAGCAGGAGGAACACGTAGGCGACGTTGTTGGTGAGGTGGAAGGTCGCCTCCAGCTTCACCGACGCCGGAGAGGCGGAGCGCCAGATCTCGGGGAGGAGCTTCCGCGCGACCTGGATCGAGCCCTTCACCCATCGGTGCTGCTGCGCCTTGAACGCGTTCATCTCGACCGGGAGCTCGGCGGGGCATCCGACCTGCGGGGCGAAGACGAACCGCCACCCGGCGAGCTGGGCGCGATAGCTCAGATCGAGATCTTCCGTGAGCGTATCGGACTGCCATCCGCCCGCGTCGACGACGCACGCCTTCCGGAGCAGCCCCGCCGTCCCGTTGAAGTTGAAGAATCGCTCCCCGTGCATTCGCGCCGAATGCTCGATGAGGAAGTGGCTGTCCAGGGAGATCGCCTGGGCCTGCGCCAAGGCGGAGTAGTCGCGGTTCAGATGCTCCCACCTCGCCTGCACCATCCCGACCCTCGGATCCCCGAAATACGGAACGAGGTCGCGCAGGATCGAGGGAGGAGGAACGAAGTCGGCGTCGAAGACCGCGAGGAGCTCTCCCCGCGCGCATTCGAGGCCGTGCTGGAGCGCGCCCGCCTTGAAGCCGGAACGGTCGTCCCGGCGCACGTGGACCGCGTCGATCCCGCGGGCGCGAATCTCGGCGATCTTCCCGGCGGCGATCGCGGTCGTCTCGTCGGTCGAATCGTCCAGGACCTGGATCTCGAGCCGGTCGCGCGGATAGTCGACGGCGGCCGCGGCATCGAGCAGCCGCTCCACGACGTATCGCTCGTTGTAGATCGGGAGCTGGATCGTCACGACGGGCCAGTCGTCGGGAGTCGTCGGAAGCCGCGGGGGCCGCTCCCGGCGGCGATAGAGGCGGATCAAGTGAAGCCGATGGAGTCCGTATGCCGCGAGCACGATCCACACGAGGAGGTGGGTTCCGAGGAGAAGCCGCCGCGCGGAGAATGACTCGAGCCAAAGATCCAGGTTCATCGCCGCGCAATGATTGGGATCGCGCTCCGGGCTGTCAACGCTTAACTCGCGAAGGTTGACCGCGCGCGGACGCGTCTGCTAGCGTGCGTGCTCCGCTTCTTCCCAACCGTTTGATCGAAGGAGGTCACGCTGGCGCGCGCATACGTCGTCGGGAACGGAGGCATCCTCGCCGCCGGAGATCGCCACGGCGCCCTTCGCGAGCTCTACGCGCCGTCGATCGCGCCCGAGCATCAACTCCTCCGCCGGCCCGCGCGAATCGGGATCTCAGTCGACGGAGAGACGCACTGGATTTCCGAAGCGTTCGAGTCCCGGTCGGTCGAGGGGGGCGACGCGCCCATCGTCGGCCTGGCCTTTGTCTCCTCGGAGCTGGAGCTCGAGCTATGGGTCGAGGCTTTCGTCGACATCCCGCTCGGGGTCGTGGTCCGGCGCGTCCAGGTCACGAACAGCTCCGAACGGTTCCGCGACCTACGACTCCTCTTCCACCATGACCTGAGGCTCGCCGCGGGCGAGCCCCACGAGACCGCGTTTCGCGAGGGCTCATCGTGCGGGATCCTCCACCACGCGGCGCGGCGCTTCGTCCTCATCAACATGGAAACGGTCGACGGCCCGGGGGTTCCCCTGTGGCGAATCGCGTCCCGCGGATCGGACGACGCCCCGGGCGCGGAGGCCATGCCGGAGGGCGGCCGCATCGAAGGCCCGGCCCAGGCCCGCGGCCGCGTCGATTCCCTTGTCGGAGCCCCGATCCCCTTGGCGCCCGGCGCCTCGTGCATGGTCACGGTCACGATCGCGACCGGGGAGACGCTGGACGAGGCCCGCGGCCGCGATGAGGCGTTCCGCCGGCTCGGAATCGCCGGGTCGCTCGCGAGGACGCGCGCGCACTGGAATCTCTGGCTGAGCCAGGGAGCGCGCGACCTTCTCGATCTGCCCGAGGACATCGCGACGCTCTACCACCGAAGCCTCGTGCTCCTACGGCTCCACCAGACCCCGGGCGGAGCGATCCTCTCGGGGATCGAGACGGCGCCCCCCGGCGCGGCGAGGACGGACTATCGCTGGTGCTGGCACCGCGACGCGGCAGTCGCCGCCGACGCGCTCGACAGCGCCGGCTACCATTCGGCCGCACGACGCTATTTCGAGTTCACGGCGCGCACCGCCGCCGAGGCGGGCACGCTCCACGCGGTCGTGGATGCCGCGGGCGCTCCGGTCGGGGCCGCGGCCGACCCCGACGCGCTGGCGCTTCCGCTCTGGGCTCTCGCCCGCCATTTCGAGCGAGGGCGCGACGTCGAGGAAGTAGCGCCTCTTTTCCATGATTTTCTCGTACCCACCGCCGAGCGCCTCGTCGGATCGCTCGACGCGGCGACCCAGCTTCCCGCGTCGTACGACCTCTGGGGCGAGCGCCCCGGGTTTCACGCCTCGACCGCGGCGGCGGTGCGCGGGGGTCTGAGGGGAGCGGCGCGCCTCGCGGCTTCGTTCGGGGACGTTCAGCGCGCGCGCGCCTGGTCGGCGGTGGGGGATCAGGTGGGGCGCGCCCTGACGCGCGAGCTCTACCGCCCGGAGTGGGGGCGCTTCGCCCGCTCGCTCGTCAGGGAGGGGCGTTCGCTTCGGCCCGACCCGACGATCGACGCATCGCTCCTTTGGGTCGGACTTCTCGACGGAGTGGAGGCCGAGGATTCCAAGGTTCGTGCCACCGTGGAGGCGACGCGCGGCGCGCTCTGGGTGCGGACGGGCGTCGGCGGGATCGCCCGATACGAGCGCGATCCGCTAGGATCGGTGGGAACGGATCTGGCCGAGGTGCCTGGGAACCCATCGATCGCAGCCACGCTATGGATGGCGCAGCACTCGATCCGTACGGCGCAGCGGCCTCAGGACCTCGATGCCGCGCGAACGCTCCTCCTCTGGTGCTCGGCGCGCGCGGAAGGATGGGGGGCGTTGCCCGAGCAGCTCCACCCGTACCGAGGCGAGACGACGTCCGCGTCGCCCTCGATGGCGGCGCACGCGTGGCTCGTCAGCACCGTCGTGGATTACGTGGAGCGCCTGCGGGGCCTCAAACGGTGTGGGCACTGCGGCGCGCCCGCGCCCGCCCGCCAGGAGCGACGGATCGATGCGTCCCTGGAGCCGAGCGCTCCGGGAGTGGTCAGTCGATCGTAGATGAAGCGCTTACTTCCAGGTCTCGTCGCTGACGCGGAGCGATAGCGCGAAGCGGAGGAAGGTTTCGCGCGCGCCCAGCTCGTCCTGGTTCCCGCGCCTCCCTCCCTCCAAGCTGAAGTCGAAGGAGCCGCCCCTGTCCGGGGTCAAAAGCCCCGAGCCGATCGAGACGGCCCACTCGTCCACGGGAGCGACCCCGCCGGAGACGTCCGCGGCTCCGGCCCGCGGCAACAAATCCGGCCACTTCAAGAACGTCGCTCCGATGCGAAGCGGTAGCTTGCCGAAACCGCCTCCCATGGTCGTGGCCGCGCGCTCGAACCCGATCGAATAGCGCTGCAGCGCCCGGAAGTCCACGAGATCGCTCTTCAACGACTCGTCGTTCCAATTCTGGCGCCGGTACTGCCCCACGACGCGGCCGCGGTCCCCCAAGGCTACGCTGAATCCGGCCACGTAGCCGTCCGGAATCTGGAGCGTTCGGCCCGTCGTCTTGACCTCCGATCCGGTCGTGCGCTGGCGGTACGTCAACGGAAGCCGCCGCGCGGTCTCATAGACGGCGCCCAGCGCGAATCGCTCGCGGGCGTACTGGAGTCCGAGCCGCCAGCGACCGAAGCGATCCCAATCCGCTTCCAGCGTGTCGCGAGCCTGCGCGAGCGTGGGGCCGGAGAAGTCACGGCGCCACTCCTCGCGATAGCTTCCGCCGACGACGTCGAAATCGACGCCCGCCCGAATTGCGCCCGTTATCGGCCGCGCGAGGGTCACCCGCGCGAAATTGATTCCGCCGGTCCCCTCGATGCGAAGGCGCGATACGGCGCCGGTGGTCTCCGCCCGGTCGACCTGGAACTGTCCGTCGGTGCCGGCGAGGTAGCTTCCACCCAGAACGGTCCCTCCCGGAAGGCGGACGACGAGGCGGATGGAGGGAAACGCGGCCTCATAGGCCGACTCGCTGCCAAAGTCGGTGGTCGAGACGCTCCGCCGCGTCGACAGCATGGTGGCTTCGATCGAAAGGTAGCGAGCCTCCGCGATCGACGCCGGATTGACCATCGAGAAGGCACTCGGACCGTGCTCCGCCGCCCCGGCGCCGCCGAGAGCGCGCAGCCGCGCGTTCTCCTCGAGCGAGGGCTCACCGAGCCCCCCGGCGGAGAAGACCGAATTCGCGCGCGCCGGGGGAGCGCCCGACGCGAGCGCCGACGCGAGGGCGAGGACCGCGAGCGGGAGCACCCGCGTTGAAATTCGGCGGCGCGCGATCAGAACCGACCCGGGGGAGGCGTGGTGGTGCTGAAGCGAAGAACCGGAGGCCGCGTCGACTCCCGCGATCCGATCAGGAACGAAGGGCTTTCTCCCGGCGTCTGCGCAATCCTGAACACGTCGATCGAGGGGCGAACCGTCACGTCCCGGATCCGGATCAAGACCCCTTGGTTGGTCGTCGAATCGGCGCCCCATTCCCGGGTCAACACGCGCGGCAAGGGAATCGAGAGCGCGGTGTCCTGCGCCGTGAGGAACTGCGGCAGGATCAGGTGCGAGACGGGGCTCGCGTCGGTCGTGAGCGCGGCTTGGTCGGTGACCCCTTCCGTCCAGGGCGCGCGGATTCGATAGATGTCGACCGAGAGGATCGCGGTGTCGGGCATGGCGACGCCGTTGATCGCCGGAGCCGTCCCGGTCACCGGGAGCAGGAATCGAAGCTCGTTGACCGAGCTTCCGTCCGTGATCGTGGGCACGGGCGCGCGGAGCGCGAGGCCACACTCGAATTCGCCGCCGAAGATCATCGCGGTCTCGGTGCCCGTCGGGGGCGGGTTCATGGGGCCATGGACGTAGGCGCTCAGTGACATGTGCGTGTCGATGCTGTCGGTCTCGGTGCTGTCCGTACCCGTGTACTGGTAGAAGATGCGAAAGACCGCGCCGCTCGGGTCGAAGCTACCCACGCTGCCGCTCGACGATCGAGCGAGCGCGAAGCCGGGGGCGAGCGAGGGATCGGCCGCCCACGACTGAACCTCGCTGAACCCGCTCGGGCCCAGATTGACCCGCAGCGCGCCGACGAAGTCGAAGTTCGTGGAGCCGAGGGAGGCGCCGAGGACGGGCCCGGGCCAGGCGACGCTGGAATCCCACGCCACCGAAGTGAGCGAGAGACCCGCGGAGATCGAGCCCGTGCCTCCCCCAAGAATTTGGCGCTGTGGGAGCACGAAGTGGACCGCGATCGGCGTGAACCCGGTCAGGGTCAGCGCCGGGAGCCTCCACGTCGAGACCTTGAAGAGCGCGAGGGCGTCGAACGATCCGGACTGGCCGAGCAGGAGGGCCGGTCCGAAGTTCGCGGTATTTCGCGGCAGGTGCGAGTCGCGGTCCGTAAAGCCCACGACGCTGACGGTGGTGCCCAGACCTCCCGGACCACGGATCAGCCGCTCGTTCCCCACGATGCGGTCGACTCTGTTCGAGCAGCCGCAAAGGAGTATCGAGGCGGGGAGGATGAGGGCGGCCATGAGGAGACGGGTCGGTCGCACGGGCGGAATGATAATTCCTTGTGGTTTCGAACGCTACCGGGAAGGTCCATCTCCAAAAACCATGCTGCGCCGCTCCAGTTCCACTCGCCCGGTGCCGATACTCTGTCCGACTCATCGTCCGTCGCCACAGAGGGTAACGCGGTGCGAATCCCGAAACGCAGCGCCCATGCTCGAAGCCCCGCGCCCGCAACTCCGGGCATGCCCAGCCGCACCGCGCAGATTCGAAGCGCGGCGATCGGGGACGCGAGCGTGGCGCTTCTCCTTTGCGCTTGCGCCGTAACCGCGACGTGGAGCCTGGGCGCGCCGTGGATCGGGTTCCTGGCGGCGCCGGTGCTCGCCGCCCTGGCCTTGACGCGCTACCGCGGCCGCCGGGCGGAAATCGAGCGGATTCACGCGCTCCAGGCGCAGCTCAGCATCTATCGGGTCGCCGAGATGATGTCCCGGGCCGACACCGAGGAGGAGCTGATCCGCCAGGGACTCGACGAGATCGCGAAAGGAACCGGGCTCCCGCACTGGGCGATCTACCTCCACCGCGCGGGACGGGGTGAGTTCGCGGTCGCGGCGACGCGAGGGCTGCCGGAAGGGTCCGAGGCGGAGCTTCTTCCGGACGCGGTCGGCCCCGACGCCCGCTCACCCGCGAGCCGGGCGGCCTGGCTCGGTGAAATGCAGATCGTGCGGGATCCCGACGCCGTACCGGAGTGGCGATTCCCCACGATGACGAACGGCCTTGGCCCTCGGCCGGTCGTGGTTTCGATTCCGCTCGCCGACCAGGGCGACCTTCCGGCCGTGCTCCAGTGCTTCCTACCGAGCGGGAGCGCGCTCGATTCCGAGCGCGGCGCGCTTCTTCGCTGGATCGGCGCGCAGTTCCTCACAGGATTGAAGCGGCTTCGACTCGAGCACCGCGATCAGCTCCTCGCCTCCTACATGATGAGCACGGGCGAGATCCTCCTCGGGCTCGATCTCCTGGGCGAGATCACGCACGCGAACGCCGCCGCCGAGCGCGCGCTCGGCGCCGCCTCCGGGGCTCTCGTCGGAACCCGGCTCGACCAGCTCGCGGTCCTGACGAGTCCCGAGACGAGCGGCGCCACGCTCTTCGATTTGGCCCGGTCGGCGGGCGAGTTCTCGGGCGTGGTCTGGCTCCTCCGCACGGACGGAACCCGCTTCCCCGCCGAGGTACGTCTCTCGGCCGCGTTCGACCGGCGAAACGCGCTCAAGGCGATGGTCCTCGTGGGGCGGGACGTCACCGATCGGCACGAGCAGGAACGCGAGCTTCGCGGCCGCACGGAGGAGCTCGCGCTCGTGAACCGGAAGCTCCAAGGGGTCAATCGGGAGCTGGAGGAGGCGCAACAGCTGCAGAACGACTACCTCGCGAACACCTCGCACGAGCTCCGCACTCCTCTGAACGCGGTGATCGGATTCGCGACGCTCCTGGAGCAGGGCGTACACAAGACCCCGGAGGAAGGTCGTGAGTTCGCGCGCTCGATTCGGGAAGCGGCCGAGCACCTCCTCGGGGTCATCAACGACCTCCTCGATCTGGCCAAGGTCGCGGCCGGACGCTTCGAGCTTCGGCTGATCGCCGGGGACCTCCGTCCGGCTGTTCAGTCCGCGCTGGAGGCCGTTCGGCCCCTGGCGGCGCAAAAGGGGCTCAACCTCTTGGTGGACATTCCCATAGAGCCCCTCGACGTGACCCTGGACCCTGCCCGGTTGCGCCAAGTATTGCTGAACTTGCTTGGGAACGCGGTCAAGTTTACCGAAAAGGGAGAGGTGAGGATCCGGGCCTGGCGCGATGAGGCAACCGAAGAGGCGCGCGTCCTGATCGAGGATACCGGGATCGGAATCGCTCCCGAGCACCGGTCGAGGCTCTTCAGGAAATTCAGCCAAGTCGACTCGTCGTACAGGCGACGGCACTCCGGCACCGGTCTCGGACTCGTGATCACGCAGGCACTGCTGAAGAATATGGGCGGCACGATCAGCGTGGAGAGCGAGGGAATAGACCAAGGGACGCGGGTGACACTGGCCTTTCCGGCCCTGATCGGTTCCCGCGATGAAGTTCCATGAGGAGCCTATGGCGACACGCATCCTGGTAGTGGAAGACGATCCGATGAACGCGAAGCTCTTCCAGCTCATCCTCACCCGGGCGGCGCAGTTCGAGGTGGAGGTGACGGAGGATCCCGCGCACGTCGTCGCCCAAGCGCGGTCGGGAGGGGCGGACCTGATCATCATGGACGTGTCGCTCTCGAACAGCCTCTGGGACGGGGTTCCCGTCGACGGTCTGGAGATCTGCAGGCGGCTGAAGAGCGATCCCGAGACGAAGCGCGTGCCAATCTTGTTGGCGACCGCGCACGCCATGAAGGGCTCGCGGGAACGATTTCTTAAAGATTCCGGAGCCGATGACTACATTTCCAAACCGATCGTGAGCGCCGACGAGCTGATCAGCCGGATCCGCGCGCTGCTCGAGAAGGGGGCAAATGCCACACCACCTGCTCCTCGTTGACGACGAGGCTCATAATCGGAAGCTCCTGCGCATGGTCCTGCGTCAGGGCGAATACGAATTTCTCGAGGCCGAGAACGGAAATCAGGCGCTCGAGATTCTCGAGAAGCAGAAGATCGATCTCATCCTCCTCGACCTGATGATGCCGTCGCCGAACGGGTTCGATGTCCTCCTGGCGGTCAAGAAGAACGATCGGCTTCGGGACATTCCCGTGCTCGTGGCCAGCGCGTCGACCGCGCCCGACGACATCGAGCGGAGCCTGACGCTCGGAGCGGCGGACTACTTCATGAAGCCGCTCACCGAGTGGGACATTCGCTTCCAGCTCCCGATCAAGGTTCGGAACGCGCTCGCCGTCAATCAGGCCTCCGAGGAGCGTCTCCGCGCGGAGCGGATGAAGGCGGTCTCGGCCATGGCGGTCGCCTTGAACCACGAGATCAACAATCCCCTGCAAGTGATCCAGGGCAACGCCCAGCTCCTATTCGTCCACCCCGGCCTGCCGCCCGAGACCCGGGACAAAGTCGCTCGCATCCGGGCGGCGACGGAGACGATCGCTGGGCTCACGCACCGGATCGCGGCGCTCCGCGACATCGTGACGGTCGAATATCCAGCCGGGAACAAGACGACGGTTCCGATGGTCAACTTCAAGGCGTCGCCCGATGGCGGGGCGGCGAAAGGGCAGGAGGCGGGGAAGGGCCAAGCAGGGATCGGCGGCGGGCCGGCCAAGGGTGCGCCCGAGGCGAAGGGCCCCGAGACGAATCCGGCCGTCAAATCCCCAGAGTCGGGTAGATCCAGTCCAGAATGAGGAAGTTCAGCCGCCCGATGAGGAGCGCCACGCGCCCCATCACCGTGAACCCGAACGCGGCGCCGAAGGAGATCATGAGGAACCAGATTCCGAGACGCGAGATTCGCCTCGTGATCGGTCCCTGCTCCCTCGAGAAGAAGAAGTAGACCAGGACGCTGAAGACCCCCAAAACGTAGACGAGCGAGAAGAACGTCGCCCGGTCGAGGCTCGAGAGGGGCAGGATGGCTCGGGCTAGCTGCGGCAGCACCTCCCCGTGGATCTTCCTCGTGAAATCCAGCCCGATGTAGTACGCCACGTAGATCGCGAGCGCGTACCGCGAGACCCACCCGATCTTCGGCGCGTACCTCATGTAGAGGAGGACGCCCAGCAGCCCGGGAACCACCAGGTCCCAGTTCTGGCCGAAATCCTCCCGCATCGGCGCGAAGAGGTTTGGCAGAAGCGTTTGGTTCAGAACGATCCCGACGTAGTAGCCGAGCGAGACGCCGGCGAAGAGGCTCTCCGCGAAACGGAAGAAGGGGTTGTCCTTGTAGAGGAACGTGAGGCACGCGATCGTCAGGAACGCCGCGATCCAGACGCCGATCTCGGGAGGGTGCATTCCGCTCACGCCCTCGCTTTCGCGCTCGCCCTGCGCTGCCGGAAATAGGCGACGTTGCCGAGGAGCAGGAGAAGAAGGATGACCGTGTGGAGCACGGTCTGCCCGTCCATCCCCTTGGTCGCCGTGAAGGCGCGCGTGGTCGTGTAGAACGTCGCCAGCTGGGGGTATCGGGCCCGAAGGAGGCTCTCGTACTCGGCCGCACCCTTCATCCCGCCCACCATGCCGACGAGCTGCCCCGAGTTGAGGTAGGCATAGTACTTGGGGGCGCCCACCGCCGTCGGCCCGATGATGACGGGTATCCCCACCTGGGGATGGACCTGCGTGATCCACCACTCCCCGATAATCCCGGTCGCGGCCGTGAAGACGACCTTCACCTGCCGGAGGTCGTGGACCCCCTTCATGAGCGGAATCTCGGAGATGGGCTTGCCGTGGACATCGGTCGGAAAGGCCCCGGCGATGTCCTCGCCCATGTGGCGCATCACGGCAGCGGCCCCGTCCTTGTATCCCAAGTTGACGTAGTCGACGCCGTCCCGAAGGTTCGGGAGCTCCTCCGTGATCTTCGCGACCACGTTGTTGGCGAGCCCAAGGCCGCCGAGCGGATAGAGCGCGCAGACGATGAAGCGGAGCTTCTTCAGAGCGCACTGGCGCATGACCGCCTCGGCCATCGGATCGTTCTCGGGCGCGGAAGACGGACCGTAGTCGAAGGAGATCAGGACGACGTCGCCTTCGTGGAGCGCCTCGATGAATTCGAACGCCGCCCGCGTCGGGCCGGTCGTGGTCACGGGGAGCCCGATCGGGATCACGATCGGCGTCGCGACGCTCAGCAGCACGATGAGGAAGATCCACCGCCGGTCGAGGTTGACGATCCGATCGAAGAATCCCGCCACCCTAGTCCCCCTTCCCCAGGCCCAGGTAGCCGCGCTCGATGCCGAGGATGACGCGGAGCGCCATCGATGCGGCGCCCAGGGCCGCGCCGATGATGATCCCCGACTGCGCGGCGCCGTTCGGCGTCTGCATGATCCACTCGGTCAGCTTGCCGAGACCCTGGCTCGCGGCTGCCGCGGCCGGCTGGATGGAGGGAATCGGAGCGGCGAGAAGCTCCAGCAGCGGAACGCGGCCCATCATGATGAGGGCGGCCGCGACGAGGAGGATCGTCGCCTCGGTGTTTCGCGCGCGGAACGCCCGGAACGCGGCGCTCGCCATGAAGAAGGCCAGAAGCGAGAAAATCGTCGATTGGAGCGGCTGGAAGAACCAGTTGGTCACGTATTGGAACGGCGTCGGCGTTCCGTCGGCGGCGATCCCGATTCCCTGCCCCGAGATGCCCCCGTAGATCCCGAAGCCGCCGGTCACGAAGAGCCCGATCAGGAGCACGACCGAGAAGGGCCAGCCCGTTTCGCGGCGCGAGATCTTCCGCATATTGTTTTGGAGCACGTTCACGATCCCGAGGAGGAGCGCGAAGCCAGCCAGGATGATGAGCCATTGATCGAGCCTTGGGCTCATCCCCGTCGGGCCGGCGATGAATTTCTTGGGTACGTACATGGAGAGGATCGGGATCAATCCCGCGAAGACACCGACGAAGATCGGGATCCGGCTCCGGAGCGCCGGAGCCCGCAGCCCCAGGAAGAATCCGACGATGGGGACGATCGCGAACAGGATGACCAGCGTGACGCGGCCGAATTCGAGGTTCATTGGGTCCGGAAGAGGTCAGCGACCCCGTGCACGCCGAAGCTCGCGGCCGCGATGCCCAGGATCCCGAGAACGATGAGGATCGCCTTTGCGATGTCCTGCCCGCGCACCGAGCCAAGCAGCACCGGCTCCCGCGTCAAATAGGCGCTCGCGGCGTAGAGCTCCTCACCGATCAGCGTGTAATCGCAGGTCGCGACGAAGAACGGAAGCTGGGTGGGATCCGCTTGGCCGGCGATCTGGATCGCGCCCACGGATTGACCCGTCTCGGCGAGGATCAGGGACTCCGCGTAAAAGTAGCCGATGAGGAAGATCGCGGCGGGCCTCTCCCGGATCATCCTCGCGGAGACCGCCGCCGTGAAGGCGAACTGGTCGTAGGTGACGTAGTTGACCATCTCCTCGCGGAAAAGGTCCGGCCTTCCTTCCGCCAGATACGCCCCGCGGACCGCCTCGAGCGCGGAAGCGAAGGTGAGCGGATCCTTGTTCGGGACGTCCAGGTCGGCGCCGTACCGCGCGGTCGCGCGCGCCACGTTCCCCAGGATCGCGATCGAGGCCACACTCTGGATGTCGTCCATGCTTGCGCTGCCGGGGATGTACATCACCTTCTTCCCGATCTCGGTCGCGCGCCCGATCGCTTCGTCGAGAGCGTTCAGCCCCGCGATTTTCCGGATGAAGATGTTCTTCCCGGACCGGGCCACGCCGATCGAGCCCAGGATGATCCCGATGAAGAGGACCACCGCGATCAGCGAGTTCGTCCGCTCAGAGCGAAACCAGTCGTCGTGCGAGGCCGCCGGATCGCTCACCACGGGCGGGCCCACGGCCCCGGCGATGCCCGAGGAATCGGCGGTCGCGGCCGAGCGGACGCGGATTTCGTATCGGTAGACGTTCCCGTCGCGGGCCGTGGTGTCGACATGGCGGCCGACTCCGGGCTTCACCTCCGCCACCTCGGTCCATTCGTCCGCCGGCGGCTGTGCGCGGCGGATCTCGACCATGGCGTCGGCGGGCAGGCCGGGCGGATCCTGCCACGTCAGGAGGATCGCGTCCCCCGAGTCACCGGGGCGGTCCACGGCGGTAAAGGAGAGCGGCGCTGGAATCTCGGGGGGCGCCGGCGGCAGCGTGCCTGTCGGCGTGGCGGCGGCGTTGGGGGCCGCGACGAGAAGCGCGAGGAGGGATAACCCTGCCGCCAATCTCACAACCGCGGAGCCTAGGTGAGTCTTCCCGCGGGTGTCAACGAGGTTTTCGCCCGCGAAGCCTCATGATCGGCCACACATAGACCGAGAGAGCGGGCCAGCGCGAGCAGAAGAACCGGAGGAAGTCCTTGATCCATTGCCTCGGGTGGACCTCGATTCCGCGCGAGAGGAAGGCCGGGAGGATCTCCGGCTCGAGGCCCGCCTCGCGGAACTTGCGCATCATCCAGAACGGGTTCAGCTCCCGCTCCGGGTACTGGCCGTCCCGAGGGTCCCGGTAGCGGAACGCGGGCTCGCGCGCCACGCGCCCCGTCTCGAGGAGTTCCCGGACTCCCGCCTGGATCTCCGACCCCACGAGGCCGCGCGTCCGCCGGGTCGCCTCGAGAAGCTGGTTTGAGGAGAGGTTCGGAAAGTGCTCGCCGATCAGCGCGCGCCGGGCCTCGAAGTAGGGGCCGTCGGGCTCGTGCTCCATCCGCTTCCACCCGCGTCGCCTCCGCGGGCGCGCCGGGAGATAGAGGGAGTTGTTCTCGTCGCTCAGGAAGAAGAGGCCGCCCGGCCGGAGTAGGCGGTGCGCTTCCCGGAGGAATCCCTCCAGGTCGCGCACGTGAGAGATGACGCAGTTCGCCATCACGCCGTCGAACGAGCCGGCGGGAAATTCCATCCCGATTCCGTCGCCGAAGCGCGACTCGAGATTCGTGGCCGGGGGGTCCACCTTCTCGGCCAGGTACGTCCCGACCGCGACCATGTCGCGATCGATCTCGGTCGCGACGACGCGCCGCGCGCCGTAGATCGCCACGAGCAGCGCCTCGAGGCCGAATCCCGCGCCCAGATCGAGGACGTCCTTCCCGTCGCATTCCATGTAATGGAACATCTCCCGGCACTTCTGGAAGATGTGCTCGATCCTCGCCGGATTCCGAATGATGCGGAGATAGGAGTAATACGTGAGGAAATATTCGGGGAATTGCGCGCGGAGGTCCGCGTCGCTCTGCATGAGAATTTCGCGAAGCGACGCCAGTCGCCGCGCGGCGACGTCGGACACTATCCGGCTGACTCGCTCAGGATTCGGGAGCGGCGGATGCCGTGCGCGTTCATCCGATTGTGGAGGTGCTGCCGGCTGACCCCGAGCGCGCGGGCCGCCCGCGAGACATTGGAGTCGCATTGGCGCAGCGCCTCACGGATCGTCTCCGCCTCGACGGCGTCGAGCGTCTCGCGAAGGGTGTGCTGTCCATCCCAGCGCCGGGTGACCGGCGGGCCCAGCCCGAAGAGCGCGGGCTCGATCATCGCGCCGTTGTCGGAGAGCGCGACGGCCCGGGCCATCGCGTTCTCCAGCTCGCGGACGTTGCCCAGCCAGGGATGGCGCAGGAGCAATTCGCGGGATTCCGACGTGAGGCCCCGGATCTCCTTGGTCTGCTGCTTGGCGAAGAACTCGAGGAAGTGCTGCGCGAGGAGAAGCACGTCCTCGCCCCGCTCGCGGAGCGGGGGCAGCGTGATCGGAACGACGTTGAGCCGGTAGAAGAGGTCCTGGCGGAAACGCCCCGCGTCCACCTCCGCTTTGAGATCGCGGTTCGTCGCCGTCACCAGGCGGAAATCGACGCGGCGGGAAACCGTGTCGCCCACGCGGCGGATTTGAGAGTCCTGGAGCACCCTGAGGAGCTTGACCTGGAGCGTGCCGGGCATCTCCCCCACCTCGTCCAGGAAGAGCGTCCCGCCGTCGGCCGCCTCGAAGAGGCCCACCCGATCCTCGGCCGCGCCCGTGAACGCGCCCTTCCGATATCCGAAGAGCTCGCTCTCGAGAAGATTCTCGGGAAGCGCGCCGCAATTGACCGCGATGAAGTTGTTGTCCCGCCTCGGGCCGTTCAAGTGAATCGCCCGAGCGATGAGCTCCTTCCCCGTCCCGGTCTCTCCTTGAATCAGAACCGACACCTGGGACGGGATGACCCGTTCCAGGAGCTCGATCACCCGGAGCATCTTGGGGCTTCGACCCACCAGGAGCCCGTACCGCGACTCCTCTTTCAGCGCCCGGCGCAGGTTGAGATTCTCGATCTCCAGCCGGTTCTTCGAGTCCTTCAGCTGCTCGTGAAGGCGCGCGTTCTCCAGGGCGACCGCAACCTGGGCCGCGAAGCCCTCGAGGATCGCGATGTCTTCCGGCGTGAATTCGTGCGCGATCGAATGCGAGTCGACGTAGAGAACGCCCAGGACCCGGCCCGCGTTCAGGATCGGCAGCGCGACGACGGTGCGGAGCGAGAGCTCGCGGACGCTCTTCCGATCCTGGAAGAGGGACGAGCCGACGGCATCCGGGACCCAGACGGTCTCCCGGCGATGCGCTGCTTCCTCGGCGACGCTCCACGAGATCTGGAATTCCTCGGGAGGGAGCGTCGATTGGTCGCGGCTGCGCGCGATCTCGAAGTGGAGTTTCCCGTCCTCGCGCATGAGCATGAGAAAACCGCGATCGGAGCCGGCGATCTGGACGACAGAATCGACGATGCGGACCAGAAGCTCGTTGAGATCGAGCGTTCCGCTGACTTGACGGCTGGCCTGGAGGACGTGGTTGACGCGCTCGAGATCGGTGGAAGCGCGAGGGCGCGAGGGCGAGCGGGGCTGCGCGAGGAGCTCCCGCTCCCACTGGGTGAGCCCTCGGCTCAACCGCTCCAGTGGATCCAACTCCGGCAGATCCGGCACCGCCGGATCCTTATCGTGGAGAGGATCTGAGGACTGCGACATGGCGTTCTGGCCTCGTTAGTGACCAGCGGAGCTCCGACTCCCCTCCGTTGGAACCTCGGCCACCGGACTATACAACTGTAAAAGCTCTTTGTCAAATGTCGAACTAGGGGGTGGGACCGATTCGTCCCAGGTAGGCCCAAAAAATGGCATATCCGAGCCCAGAAACGAGGACAGCCGCAATCACCGGTTGCGGGTCCGAAAGACCCCAAACGAGCACTCCGAGGCAGACGTTAAGCGTTACCGCTATGGCGACTATGCCGAGCGCACCCCACTTTCCGCTTCGTCGTCCAAGGCGATGCGTCGTGTGATCGACTCCTCCGATATAGATCGGACGACCTCCGACAACGCGAACGACGATGACGAAGATCACGTCGAAGAGCGGGTAGCTGAGAAGTAGGGCCACCGCCGACAAGTGTGGGATCGTGGGCGGCCCCTGGAGCGCTTGGAGAGTGAGGGCGGCGAGGGCGAAGCCGAGAAGATGGCTCCCGGCGTCGCCCAAAAAGATCCGTGCGGGCGGCGCGTTGTAGACGAGAAAACCGGCCCCGGCGCCCACGAGACCCCACGCGAGGATCAAGTCGACCGGCGCGTGATGGAGGAGGCCGATCGCCACGAACCCGGCCGCGGTGATCGGGACCGTGGCGCCCACGATTCCATCCATCGCGTCGAGGAAGTTGATCGCGTTCAGGAGCGCCACCACACCCAGGATGGCCGCGGCGAGCGTGAGCGGACTCGCGCGGATCCATTCGACCTGGGGCCCCCAGAGCACGAGGCAGAGCGCGGCCGCGAGCTGCCCCGCGAGCTTTCCGAGCGGCGGCATCGGGCGCCGGTCGTCGAGAAGCCCCATTCCGAGGGACAGGGCCGCGCCGATGAAGAAGCCCGGCCGCGGAAGGGCGATTGGAATCGAAAAGAAGGCGCGCCCGAGCGCGGCGGCGAGAAGGAGCGCGAGCGCGACCGCGACGCCGCCGAGAAGCGGCGTCGGCTCCGCGTGAGACTTTCGCGGATCGGGGTGATCCAGGTAACCGGTGGTGCGGGCTATCTTGACGAAAATCGGCGTCGTGAGGAGCGCCGACGCGAACGCGAGCGGCGCCACGACAAGGAACGGAAGCGGTCCGCTCAAACGGCGGCGGGGATGAAGGGCAGGGGCTTCCGCGTCGGCTTGGGGTGCGCGCCGTTGTTCGACTCGAGCGCCTCGAGCGCGATGTCCCATGTGAACGTGGAGCGTGCCCAAGCCCGACCCCGCTGCCCTAGCGCCGCGGCGTCGGCGGGATCGCGAATCAACTGCACGATCTGGGCGGCGAGGGCCTCGGGCTCTATCGCAATGCGCAAGACGTCGTCTGGGACCGGCTCGAGACCGAGCCGCACTGGGGGCGTGGAAACGACCGGAATTCCGCTCGCCAGCGCCTGAATCACCTTGGTCTGGAGGCCGGCGGCGAACCGGTGCGGAGCGACGAAGACCGTGGCCGTCATGAGCACGTCCTCGAGGCGCGGCGCATACCCGATGATCCTCACCCCGTCGCCCCTCGCCCACGCTCCGAGGGAACCGGAGCTCCTCCCCACGATGTCGAGAGTCGCTTCGGGGACCGCTGCCCTCACTCGTGGAAACACATCCTGCACCAGGAAACGCACCGCGTCCCGGTTGTGGAACACCTCGTGAAAGCCGAGGAAGAGAAGCCGAGCGGCATCCCGCGGTCCGTTGGGATGAAACGGCTCGGGACCCAGGCCCATGGGGACGACGCGGATCCGCGCGTCTGGGGCGAGGCCTACGAGGTTCGCGCGCTCCGCCTCGCTGATGACCCAGCATTCGTCGAAGCGGGGCGCGATCGCGGCCTCGAATCGTTCGATTCGCCTCATCTCCTCACGATAGAGCCAGAGATCGGGGCCGCGGCGAAACGGCAGCGACCTCGCGATTCCGGCGGAGATGACGTCGGTGAGATCAAGAATCCAACGGGTGCGATGCTCCTTCATCCGCTCCATGGCGTAGGGGGCCATGCGGAAGAGGTGCGTGTAGACCACATCGGGGCGCACGCGCCGGAGCGTCTCGCCGACCTGTTCGCGCATTCGCCTCGAGCGGTAGTACGCGGCCTGCAGCGGCTCCCCGGTGGGAAGCGCCTTCGCCGAGCGCAGCGTCGAGAGAAGCTTCGGGAGCGGCACGATCCGGATCGACGCGAGAAGCCGTTCGAGCGGCGCGATCGCGGAGGGCTCGGGAACGCTCCTGTCGAATGTGACGAGGTGAACCTCATGGCCCGCTTCGGATGCCGTGCGCAGAAAGTGGAAGACGCGGAAGCGGTCGCCCCCCTCGGGTGGAAACGGCATGCGGGAGGTCAGGAAGACGACGCGCATGGCCGCAGTGTAGCACGAGTCGGGTCGTGATAGACTCCGCCGTCTTGGGAGCCAATGACAGGCCTCACACTCCCGCTCGCGCCGGCGCGCCGTGAAGATTCTCATCGTCGATACCTACTATCCGGCCTTCCTGCGATCTTTCTACTCGGAACGCCCCGGCCTTGAGCGCCGCCCGTACGCGGAGCAATGGCGCGCCCTCATGGACCAATGCTTCGGGGTGGCCGACTTCTATTCCACGAACCTGGTCCGGCTCGGGTTGGAAGCAACGGAGGTCGTCGCGAACGCGGGGGCACTCCAGCTCTGCTGGGCCCGCGAGCACGGTCTCGGTCTCCGCTACCGTGTCACCCGGCGGCGCGGGCCGGGGGGGATCCCGGTCCCTTGGGTATCGAAGAGCTGGATCTACCCAGTATTGCGCGCGCAGATTCAGGCATTCCGACCCGACATCGTTCACATCCAGGATCCGGCCGCAACCGATCCAGCGTTCCTGCGCGAGATCCGATCCGACGCGCGGCGGATCACGGGCCAGATCGCGAGCCCGTACCCTCCGCGGGCGGACTTTCGCGCCTACGACCTCATGCTCTCGTCGATGCCGCATTTCGTCGAGGCATTCCGCAAATCGGGGATTCGCAGCGAGCTCTTCCACCTCGGATTCGAGCGCACGGTGCTGCGGCGGCTCGGCCCCGCGGCATCGCGGGACGCGGTCTTCGTCGGCGGCCTCTCCCGATCCCACAAGGAGCGAATCCAATTTTTCGAAACCCTGGCGAGGCGACGGCCCATCGAGTGGTTTGGCTACGGTCTCGAGCAGCTCGCGCGCGGGTCTCCACTTCGCGCGTGCTACCGGGGACCGGCGTGGGGTCTCGCGATGTACGAGGTGCTGGCGGGCGCTCGCATCGCGCTCAACCATCACATCGACGTGGCCGGGCGCTACGCGAACAACATGCGTCTCTATGAGGCGACGGGGGTGGGCGCATTACTGCTCACGGATTGGAAGGAGAACCTGCCTCAGCTCTACGAGCCCGGAAAGGAAGTCGCCGCGTACCGGAGCGTCGAGGAGTGCGCCGATCTCATGGAGCATTACCTGGCGCGGGAAGACGAGCGCGCGACCGTCGCGCAAGCCGGCCAGGCGCGCACGCTCCGCGATCACACCTACGAGCAACGGATGCGCGAATTCGTCGAGCTCGCGCGCCCGCTTCTGTAGCCCGATGCGCGTCGGAGCGTCGTCGCGCTACGACCTGGAGGACATCCTGGGCGAGCGAACCGTGACGAAGACCTTCCTGTGCGAGGTGGACGGGTGAGTGCGTTCTCGGTACGATGCACCCTCACGTCATGACCACGGCCGAGGCCTATTTCCGCGAGAAGCGAGCCCTCATCACCGGCGGCCT